>NZ_JABXEM010000364.1:0-8809 GCF_013372595.1 Myxococcus sp. AM011 | reverse complement strand
GGTTAGAGGATTGGGACGCATCATGAAAGCCTCCCTCCGCCTCCTCCTCCTCGTGGCCACCACGGTGCTTGTCGCCGACCAGGTGACCAAATATCTGGCTGTGTCCCGGCTGACGGATGCCTTGGATGGGCGGGAAGGAGTGGCCCGGGTGACGGGCTACTTCACCCAGCACAACCTGGACAACAACCCTCCGCCGCAGGGTGAGCGGCGGGTGACTCGGCCCTATCGCTTCATCGAGGACTACTGGCACTTCCGCTACGTGGAGAACCCGGGCGCGGCGTGGGGGCTGTTCGCCAACCTGCCGGACGGCGTGCGGCGCTCGTTCTTCCACGTGGTGAGCGTGGCGGCGCTGGCCTTCATCTTCCTGATGTACCGCCGCACCTCGCTGGACCAGAAGCTGGTGCGAGTGGCGCTGGCGCTCATCACCGGCGGCGCGCTGGGCAACTTCGTGGACCGGCTGATTCGCGGCTACGTCATCGACTTCATCGACTGGCATTGGCGCAACCAGCCAGGCATGCGCTGGCCCACCTTCAACGTGGCGGACGCGGCCATCTGCGTGGGCGTGGCCTTCATGCTGCTGGACTCGCTGAAGGTGCGTCGCCCGGAGACCGTTCCGGCGCCCCTGACGCAGAGCCCCAATCCGTGACGGCTGGGGGGCTGGTGGTGTAAGCCCCGGGCCGTGCCTCGCAAATACGTCATCCTCATCGCCGTCGCCCTGGGCGTCATCGTCCTGGACCAGTGGACGAAGTACCTCGTCGTCCGTGAGTTGACCTCCCAGATGCAAGGGCAGGAGACGCTGGGCGGGCGCCTGGGCGCCATGTTCGGCGAGCCGCCCCCGCAGGGCTTCGACGGGCTGCACTACCGCTCGCGCCGCAGCATCGAGGTCTCCGACTCCTTCTTCCGCCTGCGCTACGCGGAGAACCCGGGCGCGGCCTGGGGCCTGTTCCGCAGCCTCCCGCCCCAGCAGCGCGCGCCGCTCTTCCACGTGGTGAGCCTGGGCGCGGTGGTCCTCATCGTCTTCTACTTCCGCAAGCTGTCTGGGTCGGACCCGGAGGAGAAGTGGGCGCTGTGGGGCCTGCCGCTCGTGCTGGGCGGCGCGCTGGGCAACTACATCGACCGGTTGGCCCGGGGTTTCGTCATCGACTTCCTGGAGGCCCACTGGTTCGACAAGGCCGCGTGGCCTTCGTTCAACATCGCCGACGCGGCCATCTGCGTGGGCGTGGGGCTGCTGCTCGTGGACGCCTTCGTCCGCAAGGAGAAGCCCGCACCGGCCCCGTCCAAGGCCGCCTGAAGCAACGCCTCCCGGGAGGGCAGCCGGGCGGACCGGCGGGCCCCTCGCCTTGTCTGGCCGCGCGGCGGGAGTAGCCTTCGCGCCGCGCCGCACCCTTCGCCTTCCGGCAGGTCCCCATGCTCCCCGTCCTCTTCCGCTTCACCTTCACCAGCCTCTGGACGCAACTGCTGCTGTACGCGGTCGCCGCGGGCACGGTGGGCTACATCGCCTTCAACGGGTGGCGGGGTGCGCCGAGCGTGCTGGACCCGAAGACGGGCACCCTCGCCGAGGCGAACTCCACGGACCGGCTGCTGCGCGCGCTGGGCTTCGGTGTCGCCGGTGCGGGGCTCGCGTGGTTCGGCCTGAAGTACGCGCTGCCCGCGGACGCGTTCCCCGGTGGCAAGGGCGAGGGAATTCCCCTGCACACCTACGGCGTGCTCCTGGCGTCCGGCTTCTCCCTCGCGCTGGCGGTGGCGGGGCGGCTGGCCCAGGACGAGTGGCGCCAGGTGAAGCTCGTGGATGGCACCTGGGTGAACCTGGAGGGCATGAAGAAGCGCGAGCAGGTGCTGGACATGGCCTTCTGGGTGCTCATCGGCGGCATCGGTGGCAGCCGGCTGCTCTTCATCCTGGTCAACTGGAAGGACTACGCCAAGGACTGGACGCAGGTGTTCTCGCTGGGCGGCGGGCTCGTCTTCTACGGAGGCCTCATCGGCGCGGGGGTGGCGGCGTGGCTCTACGCGCGCTCCACGGGCATGGACTTCCTGCGGCTGGCGGACGTGTGCATCCCCACCGTGTCGCTGGGCCAGTGCCTGGGCCGGCTGGGCTGCTTCAGTGCGGGGTGCTGCTGGGGGGACGTGGCGCCCTCGCACGCGGCCGCCGCCGTGCACTTCCCGGGGCCCGGAATCGCGCAGGACCTGCTCGGGCGGGTGGGCAACTCGTCCAGCCTCGCGTACTCCTCGCAGTTGGAGGACTCGCGCTTCGTCGTGGAGGCGACAGGGCAGATTCTGCACCAGGCGGCGCCGGACGCGGTGCGCATCTCCGACTGGGTGCTCCAGCACGGGCACACCCTGGGCGTCTACCCCACCCAGCTCTTCGAGTCCGTGGGTCAGCTCGTCCTCTTCGTGGGGCTCCTGTACGCGCGCCGCTACCGCCGGTTCCACGGGCAGATTTTCGCGCTGTGGCTGATGGCCTACGCGGTGCTGCGCAGCACGGTGGAATTGTTCCGTGGGGACGTGGAGCGAGGCACCCTGCACGGGCTCCTGGAGTCAATGGGGTCCCAGGGGCTGGCGGCCGCGGTGCCGCTGGAGGCCTGGTACAACGTCTCCACCAGCCAGTTCATCTCGCTGTGCATGTTCGCTTTGGGCGCCGTGCTGCTCTACCAGAAGGGTCGGCGAGGGGCGGGTGAGGCGGCGGGCGGTCTGGGTCCCACCCCGTCCGCGGCGTGAGGTTGATCCCCGGGCGCGGGTTGGGGACACTCTGAGCAGTCATGCCTCCCTCCGACGCCCGACAGTCGTCCGCTTCGAAGTCGTCCGCTTCGAAGTCCTCCGCTGGAAAGTCCCAGGCCCCGTCGGACAGCAGCTCCAGCGAGGCCGTGCTCCAGGAGTGCGAGGCGCTGGAGGCGGAGCTGGCCATCCTCCGCAACCTCTACGAGCAGTACTTCCTGGGCAACGAGCGTCACCCGCCCACGCGGGCCCATGACGACTTCAAGAAGCGGGTGATGCGGCTCAAGACGGGCTTCATCCGCAGCACCGCCGCCAAGTTCCGCGTCGGGAGCATCCACGGCAAGTACCTCACGTACGACAGGCTCTGGGCGCGCACGCTGCAGGAAATCGAGGCGGGCACGTACAAGCGGGACTTGTTCAAGGCCCGCCGTCGCGCGGAGGTGCGCGGCCCGTCTTCCAGCAGTGACGCGAAGAAGGGCGTGGTGGAGCTGCCGGAGGACATCTCCGACATGGACTTCGAGGAGGTGGAGGAGATTCTCCGCCCTCGCCCCGCCAACGAGCCGCAGGTGCCTTCCGCCGCCGCGTCCGTCGGAACGCCCTTCCGGGGAACGCCCTCGGTGCCCTCCGTGACGCCCGCAGTGGCTCCAGTCTCCACGCCGCCTCCGTCGCGAGGGAGCGTGCCCGGGGTGGCGCCGCTGACCGCCGGTGGGATGCCTTACGTGGCACCGGTGACAGGAACACCGCCGCGAGGACAGCCCACGGTGGCGCCGGTGACGGGAGCGCCCATGCGCGGTGGACTGCCCACGGTGACGTCGCCGCTGGGGAGCGCGCCAGCGAAGGCCCCCGCGACAGTGCCTCCGGGCATGGCCGCGAAGCCGGCGGGCACGGTGAGCACCGCCCCTCCTTCGAGGCCCACTGTGCCGGGCGCGACGACGGTGCCCAGGCCTGCCACGGTGCCCCCGCCGTCTTCGGCGTCCAAGCCTCCCCCGTCGGCGGGAGGCGGCGGCATGTCGGACGACAAGCTGCGCGCGGTGTACGACGCGTATGTCACCGCGAAGCGGCGGTGCCAGGAGGACACCTCGAAAATCTCCTACGAGTCGGTGGCCGCGACGCTGCGCAAGCAGGTGCCGGAGTTGCTCAAACAGCACAACGCCAAGGCGGTGGAGTTCAAGGTCGTCATCAAGGACGGCAAGGCCTCGCTCAAGGCCGTGCCGAAGTAGGCCGCTCGCGATGAACCAGAACCTGGAATCGCTCAAGGCGCGGGTGGCGCAACTGTCGGTGATGATTTTCGACATCGACGGGACGCTCACCGACGGCCGCATCTTCTGGGTGCCCAACTCCGGCTGGACGCAGATGTACAGCGTGCGGGACGGCATGGGCATCAAGCGGCTGCAGGAGGTGGGCATCGAGGTGGCCGCCATCTCCGGAGGCGACAGCCTGTCCGCGCAGATGCGGATGCAGTCGCTGGGAATCAAACACGTGCACTTCGGCAGTCAGGACAAGGTGGCGCACTTCGAGAAGCTGCTGGCGCTGCTGAATGTCTCCGCCGAGCACTGCGGCTACATGGGTGACGAGGTGGTGGACCTGCCGCTGCTCAAGGCCGTGGGCTTCTCCTCCGCGCCTCCAGAGGCCCCCGACGAGGTGCGCTCGCAGGTGCACTACGTCGCCCAGAAGCCCGCGGGCTTCGGCGCCGCGCGCGAAGTGTGTGAGTTCATCCTCCGCCACCGGACGTAGGCGCCGCTTCATTCGCCTCGGTGCTCGCATGGGCGCAAGCGCGGGGTTGCATGTGATAGGTCCGCGCGGGTGAACAAGGTCGCCCGGCCCTGGTGGTTCGTCGCTCCCCTCTTCGCGTCCTGCGTCGGCCTGTTCGCGGCGAGCGCGCACGGTGTCCGCCCCGCCGCGTTCCTTCCGAACCTCGCGGCCATCCTCGTCGGAGGCGCGGGCTTCCTGCTGCTGACCCGAGGGCCGTGGGAGTCGCACCGCCGCGCGGAGCGAGGGCTCCCCGTGCTCGCGTGTCTCGCAATCGCCGCGACGTTGGCCGCGCCGGGGCTGGAGGGCGTTCATCGCTGGTGGTCGCTGGGGCCCGTTCGAGTCAACGCCTCCGCGGCCTTCCTGCCGTGGCTGTTTCTCGGCATCGCGGCGCGTGGTGCCTGGCCTCGGTGGCTCGCGTGTGGGCTCATGGTGTTGGTGCAGGGGCTTCACCTGCTGCAGCCGGATGCCTCACAGGCCACGGCGCTCGCGCTCGCGGCGCTGCCGTTGCTGGTGGGCGGCGACTTCGCGAACAGGCGCGTGGGCATCCCCATCGCCGTGGTGTTGCTGGGGCTCGCGGTCGTCACCTGGACACGGAGCGACCCGTTGGAGCCGCTCGACCATGTGGAGCGCATCCTCATGCTCATCGTGTCGCGAGGAGCGCTCGGGGTGTTCTTGGCGGTAGCCGCCGTGGCGGGGTTGTTGCTCCCCGGACTCCTCGCGGCGTGGAGTCGGGATTCGCGGACCGCGCGACTGGGCGTCGCCTTCGTCCTGTATTTCGCCGCATTGGTGGGCTCGACGTTCTTCGGGAACTTTCCTGTTCCCGTCATCGGCGCGGGCGCGGGGCCTGTTCTCGGCTGGTGGGCGATGCTCACGGTGCTGCGCGTACATGCGACGGTTCCCCAGGAGTGAAACCGGGGCGTCGGTGCCTCCGCCAACCCGAGCCTCGGTGTTGGGAATCGTTACTTCCTGAAAAGTCTGCCGGGTCGCTTGCCCGCACGGGTTGTCGCGTCAGGGGTGCCTCCCTAGTTTGGGCTTCGCGCATGAGGCCGGCGGACGGCGCGAGACACGTGGGAGGCGATGTGGGGATGCAGAGGTGGCTCGGGCTGTCGGTGGTGGTGGTGGGCCTCTCGGTGACCACGGGGTGCTCCACGCCCTCCGAGGAGTCCCAGGAGCGGCTCGCGGTGTTGGAGGCGGAGGCCGAGCAGCTGGACGCGGTGCTGGACGACGTCGAGGAGCGGCTCCTCGGCAACCAGGCCATGCTCCAGACGTGGCAGGAGATGGGGCGTCGTCACCAGGAGGTGACGCAGCTGCATTGTCAGACGTCGGAACCGCACATGCTGGCGCGCATGAAGCACTACGAGAAGATGGAGGAGCGAGTGACTCAGATGCGGCGCCGCAGCAGCGTGGCCGCGGTGGACACGGTGCTCACCTCCGGCAAGTCGTCCAAGCACAAGCAGGGCGCGAACTGACGCGTGCCTCACAGGCTCATGCGCTCGCGGAAGCGCTGGGACTGACGGCGTGACATCTCCACCTCGGTGCCTCCGCGCAGGCGCGCGACCAGCGTGCCTCCGGTACCGGGCTCCAGGGACTCGACGAAGTCGAGGTTGATGAGGTGCTGACGGCTGGCGCGGAAGAAGCGCGCCGGGTCCAGCTTCTCTTCCAGGTAGCTCAGCGAGCGCAAGAGCAGCGGCTGATGTCCCTCCAGGTGCAGCCGGGCGTAGTTGCCCTCGGAGGTGATGAGCGGCACCTGCGCGAGCTGCACCAGCCAGCAGCGTTCACCGTCTCGCACGAAGACCCGCTCCAGGGACGCGTCCGGGGTGCGTGAAGGCGCGTGAGACGCCGGGCCGCCGCGCTGGCGCACGCGCTCCAGGGCCTCGGCGAGCCGCTCCGGTTCGATGGGTTTGAGCAGGTAGTCGAGCGCGTTGACGGAGAACGCGCGCACCGCGTGGGCGTCGTACGCGGTGGTGAAGATGACATCCGGAGGCTCGTCGAGTCGGGCCAACACGTCGAAGCCCGTGCCACCTGGCATCTGGATGTCGAGCAGGAGCAGGTCCGGCTCCAGGGCCTCCACCTGTCGGCAGGCATCGTCCACATGCGTGGCTTCACCCACCACCTCCACGTCCGGGAAGGCCGCGAGCAGTCGGCGCAGCTCGGCGCGGGCCAGTCGTTCGTCGTCGACGATGAGGACTCTCATGAAGGCAGCGGTATCCGGACGCGCGCCGTGGTGAGCGCCGCGTGGGTCTGGTCGAGCTGGAGCGAGGCGTGGGCGCCACACAGCAGGCGCAGCCGCTCGCTCGCGTTGTGGAGGCCCACGCCGTTGGAGTGGGGCGCGGCGGGAGTGCCGAGCGGCGCGGCGGTGTTGGCGACTTCCAACAGCAGCGCGCCTTCGTGCACGTGGGCGAGCAGGCTGACCTCGCCACCTTCGGGAGTCTGGGCGATGCCGTGCTTGATGGCGTTCTCCACCAGCGTCTGGACGAGCATGGCGGGCACGGGGACGTCGAGCGCAGCCGGGGCCACGTCCTCGCGCACGCGAAGGCGCTCATCGAGGCGGATGGCCTCCAGGCTCAGGTAGTCACGCACCACCTGGAGCTCCTGGGACAGGGGCACCGTCTCGGGACCGCGCGCGGCGAGGGCATGTCGGAGCAGGGAGGACAGGCGCGTCACGGCCTGCTGCGCGCGGACGGGGTCCTCGACGATGAGGGCGCGGACGCTGTTGAGACAGTTGAAGAGGAAGTGTGGCTGGAGCTGGGCCTTGAGGAAGCGCAGCTCCGCGGTCTGGGCCGCGGCCTCTTGCTGCCAGCGCTCGCGCTCCACGGTGCGGGTCCGCTCGACGAAGTGGACGGCGAACCAGGTGAGCAGCCACATCAGCATCACCACGGACCAGAACGAGACGCCGGTGATGGCGAAGGCGAAGGAGAAGTCCTCGCGCTTGTAGATGCCGAGCACGGGGTAGGCCAGGAAGAGGCCCACGGCCTGCTGGAGGGCGCCCAGCCCCACGCTCGTGAGGAGGACGCGCGGGGCCAGGCGAAGCAGCGGGAGTTGGACCCACGCGCGAAGGTTCAGCGGGGCTCGAGCGAAGTGCGTGATGACTCCGCCCGAGAGGCTCATCGCGAGAGTCCACAGCGAGCGAGGCAGCAGTTGTTCAGCGCCTCGCGACAGGGCCACCACCGTGAGGAGGCCCAGCAGGATGTTCACGAGGCCGTAGAGACCCCAGCCGCCCACCTGGCAGGCCACGTACACCTTGGCGCGTCGGGATGACATGCGTGTTCCTGCCTTCGTGAGGGCCTGACTTCACCACGCTCAGCGCTGGGACTCCATGCTCGCCGAGGCAGCGGTGGTCTTCAGGAAGGACTCCAGCGTGGCGAGGAAGCCCTGGGGGTCGTCCCACATGATGAAGTGCCGAGCCGTGTCGTGCATGGCGAGACGCACGGTGGGGAGGTTCTGGTACTGGCCGCGATAGTTGGCCTCCACCGCCTCGCGAGGGACGCGGCCCTGAAGGGCAATCCAGGAGCCGAGCACCTGGGTGGGCGCGGTGATGCGAGAGAGCTCCGGGCGCAGGTCGGTGATGCTCATCTCGTACACCGCCTGCGTCACCGTCTCCGGGTCCGAGTCGGCGCCCCAGCGCGCGGCGACCTCGCGGCGTGCTTCATCGGAGATATAGATTTGGAGTACCTGGCGCGAGGACGCGTTGCGCTGCTCCACCGTCTGCATGCGGGCCTGGACGCGGAACTGGTCGGCGAAAGGCTTCGAGCTCTCGGCGGTGGCGCCCGGATACAGCAGGGCGGGCAGGAAGGGCACGCTGTCCACGATGAAGACGCCGCCCACCAGGTCGGGTGCGTCGGCGGCGAGGCCGAGCGCCAGCACACCGCCCAGGCTGTGTCCGACGACGATGGGCTTCTTCAGGCCTTGCGAGCGGATGTACTCGGCGAGCGCGCGACGCATGGTGGGCATGAAGGGCGAGGGGACCGAGGGCTGGCCCGCGAAGCCCGCGAGGGTGAAAACGTGGCAGTCGTACTCACCCTGGAGCTTGGCGACGGTCTCGTCCCAGACCTCGCCCGACGACGCGAGACCGGGGATGAACAACACGGGCTGGCCCTTGCCGGAGCGCTTCACCGCGAAGGGCGCGGGAGAAGTGGCGGTGCTGCTGGCGCTGGAGGTGGTGGCGCAACCGAAGAGCAGGGGCACGGCGACGAACGCCGCCAGGAGCAGGGCACGAGACATGGAGGACCTCCGCGAGAAGGACACCGCCAGGAGGGCGGCGTCTGACGAGAAGGAAGGTACGTGTCGCGCGGCTGGGCGCCCCGGATACTCCATGAGCGGTTCGGGAGCGGGATGAGTGGCGGAG
>NZ_JABXEM010000363.1:0-8813 GCF_013372595.1 Myxococcus sp. AM011 | reverse complement strand
CCTGGTAGAAGCTGAGGACGTCGCCGATGAAGGCGTACATCTCCAGCAGGACGTTGCCGAAGCTGGCGACGTCGAAGTCGCTCCAGTCAGGGAAGACGCTCTTCGTCAGCGCCACGAGGCGCGCGCGCAGGGCGTCGAAATCTCGGTGGGTGTAGTCGGTGGATGCGGGAAGAAGTGGCACGTCGGCGAAGGCCTCCACCGGGAGACAAAGGCCTTCGGCCCACTTCTTTTGGGGGACATGGGGACATCGCCTGAAACTAGGTCGTCTAGGAGAGTCCTGGCTGCTTCCTGACCTTCGGTGCCTGCTGCACCGTCCGGAGGCCGGACGAGGGGCATCTACCTTCGTCGCCGTGCTTCTGGAAGCAGGGGGAGCGGCTCTGTCGTTGCGTCCACTACCCTGACTTCATGCAGTTGACCGTTCCAGTCCGCCACTCCAACAAACAGGAAGTTCTCGCCGCGACACCTCGGAACACTGTGGATTGGAAATGGCTCAAGAAACTCCCTTTGCGATGACGCGATCAGGTCAAATGAGTCGAGAGCAGGAAAACAAAACTCCGACACAACTCCCGTGGCATGGGCGGGGAGACTTGAAAACTTGTTGCTCGCCTTCTGCTCTGCTCGTCGAATCGAGAACTCGCGAGCCTGTTGAATCGTCTCGCCCCTTGCGGCGTTCCATACTTCTACGTCGAGGAACACCTCCTCGCCATTCAAGGAGTAATGAACGTCGGCAGTCTTGTTGCCGGTTCCAGTCGGGCTCTCGAATCTGTGGATTTCCGCTCCTTCGCGACACAGTCTGAGCGTGCGGTCGGCAAGAGCGATGACCGACCAGAACGATGGATCTGCCGCGTCGTTTTCGCGGAAGCGAGAGCGCCACAGTGGCTCAATCACCTGAGTCACTCCACTGAGTGTACCTACCCTGCTGAGGAACTCTTCAATGCGCCCAATCGTGTGGCGCGCGACCTTCTGTGCTTCTGGCCGCGCCTCTTCGGAGCCAATCAGAAAGAGGGCGAGTGGCAGGGTGAGGTTGTGACCGAATCGAACGGTTCGATAATCCTCGAAGTGGAGCGATGCATCGGGGGACAGCCTTGCATTGCCATCTCGAGGATAGCCGGTGGGAACGCGCATCGCGAGCTGAGGGAACTCGGAGAGGCCTCTCTCGATTCGGGAGTAGAACTCTTCTTCGGACGGAAGTGACTGGCTCATATCGTAATGCAGCATGAGACCATCGGGCCTATGCACGGTCTAGGTGCAGTCGTCGGAATGAGGAGCTGGCTCCATCAGCTCAAGGAAACTCTTCGGTGGCGACCGACCAACAGGGTGGTGCTTGGGGATAGGGCTCATGATCGAACGTGCGTGAGGAGACGCCTTCGTCTTGGCCCTAGAAGTCGCGCGGGGAGACATCCAAATCCGCCGTCGTGTCACCCTCGCGCACGCGCACACGAAGCGTCAGCGTGGCTGCGTCCTGCTCGACGCGGACCTGCACGAGCTGGACGCCAGGCAGCCAGCGCGCGAGAGCGTCACGGACGTACACGCGCGCCAGCTCCGCCAGCACGGTATCGTTGCGCTGGTGGCGCAGCCGCGAGAGGCCCGCGCCGAAGCTGGTGCGCCAGGGCAGCTCGCCGGTGGAGTGGGGTGTGGCACCTTCTGTCAGCAGCACCTGCCGCACCTTCGAGGCGAGCAGCTCGGCCCCGCTGCCCACGGCGAAGTCCCGCTTCCTGTCTCTGCGGAAGGGGACGAGGAGATTCTGGCGGGCTCGACTCATGACGTCCTCCTCAAGGAACGGGGATGGCTGCGCGCACCTGCTGCAGCGTGCGGACGATGGCATCGAGGGGGGCAATGGCTTCTTCCAGTGCGCTGCCCTCAAGGCTGGAGAAGTCCGGCACCTGGGGGCCGCCCACCAGGCCGAGGAGGACGTTGAGGAGGGCCATGAGCTGGGAGAGGGCCGCCAAGGCCTTCCCGACGTTGACGGCCTCCTGCGCGACGTTGGCCTCCGCGCAGCCGGCAACCGCCAGGAGTCCCGCGTCTCCAAGCTGGGCGGCGCGCAGCCGGGCCTGCGCGACGCTCGACAGGCGCAGTTGCAGGTGGAGGAGCTGGCCACGGGCATGGCCCAGCTCGCCGAGGACGATGTCGATGACACCCACCACTGCGAGTGGCACCGAAAGCTGAGGGACGAGGCGAAGCAGCTTGGACACCTTCTCGGCCAGCTTCGGCAGGGCCGCGGCGATGGCTGTCGGGTCCGGCGGAGGGCCCAACGCGTCAGGTATCGCCTTCACGACTTCGACGAGGGCCAGCACCGCGCCGATGATGTCGAAGAGGGGCGTGAGCGGCGCGAGCGCTGGCTGGACGGCCTGCAGGAGTTGGTGGTGCTGCAGGGTGGCGCCGCCGGGCAGAGTGAGGGTGGGCGCCTCGGGCAGCGGGGGGATATGGATGCAGATGGGCAGCGCCATGGGCTTCCTCAAATCGGCTCGGCGATGGGGCGCACGACACGCCCGGCGATGGTGACCTGAGCCGCCTCCAGGGAGATGGCGCCCACTGCGCGCAGGGTGAGGGCGGTGGTGGCCTCCAGGGTGACGGTGTTCTCCTCCGCGTCGAAGGTGAGGCAGTCGCCCGTCTTCCGGTTGGTGAGCTTCAGCTTCCTCTTCCCCGCGGACTCGTTGAGTTCGACGCGGAACGTGGGTGTGGCGAGGACGCGGTTGTCGGGCGGAGACACCTGGGCTTCTTCGGGCACCTCGCTCTGTCCGCCCGGCTTCCCCCAGTGCGCGCTGAGATAGTAGGGGGCGTCGATGTCGCCCTGGTTGAAGAAGACGGCCACCTCGGCGCCCACGTGCGGCACAGCGAAGAAGCCCGTGTCCTTGGCGCCGCCCCCGGAGGTGCCCAGGGGCCAGGCCCAGGCGGACTCGGGCTCGAGGACGCCGGGGATGCACACGCGGACGCGGCCGAGCTGTGCCTCGTCGTCGCGGCTGGTGACGTAGCCCACGTACATGCCAAGCAGGCGTGTGTCATGGGCGAGGATGTCGTCGTCGAAGGTGCTCATGGTGGCTCGCTACCTGGGGAGACTCATTCCGGCTTCGGGGTCCTCGACACCGATGGGCTGTCCGTCACGGCGGTACTCGATGTACCGGGTGCCGGTGTCCCTCTCGAATGCCTCGACTTCCTTCAGTGCCCCAGTCGTCTCGGGTGCACTGGTGTTGGGCTGTCCGCCCTGGGCCTGGCCCTGCTTGTCGGCGCTGCCTTGCTGACGCTGCCCCGTGCCGTCACGCGACAGCTTCAAGTCGGTGGTGTAGCCGGAGGAGGAGAGGACGTGCTTCGCCTCGGTGACGTAATACTTCCCGGACAGGAAGCTGGAGATGCCGCGCACCTCCACGACGGACTTCGCGCGCAAGCTGGGGTTGCCCACCACCTGGAGGGACAGCTTCACCGTGCCGGCTTCCGCGCGTCGGAAGCGGGCCTCGGACTCGCGCTGGGCTTGGGCAGGTGTCGATGCCGAGGTGGGCTGGACGCTGGTGGTGCTGTTGCGGAGCTGCAGCGACGTGGTGCCCGTGCGCTTGTCCACCACCTCGAGGAAGTCCGCGAGGGTGGTGCGCTCCACCGTGGCACTGCTCGCCTGGGCCTCAATGTTCTTCTTGGCCAGAGCGTCCCGGCCACGCACGTCCACCTTGCCCACTCGGCGGCCCAGCTCCGACTCGACGTTGACCGAGAGGATGTCGCCCCGGCCTGCGTCGGCGTACCACCACAGCACATGGGTGGGAGCGGCGGCCTGGTTGCGCGGGCCGAAGGTGAGGCCCCTGTCGTCGACGTGGAACTGGAACTCCTCCCGCGCGGCCAGGCGCCGGAGGAACCTCGCGTCCGTCTCCCCGGCCTGGTGGATGGTGTCGAAGGACTCTCCGGTGTTCTCGACGTGGATGGAGTCCTCCTCATAGCCATACTCGGAGGCCACCTCGCGCACCACCTGGGCGCGCGTCTTGCCCTTCCAGGTGCGCGTCTTCGCTTCGCGGTGCATGAGGGCGCTGAGGGCCTGTCCCTCGACGGTGAGCACCTGGAAGCCCTTCAGCTTCTTCACCACCACTCGTCGCGGAGGAGCCATGAGCCCCGGGTAGCCCCAGGACACCTCCAGCACCACGCCGCCCACCAGCTCCGCCCTGTCGAAGAGGGACAAGTCGAAGTTGTCCAACTGGAGGGACAGCTTGTCGGCCTTCGTCGCGCTGTCCTCGAAGGCGAGGCCGAGGACGCGACCCTCAAGAGAGAGGGGCTCGCCGCCGCGGGCCCTCTCGTGTGCCAGCAGCGTGAGGCGCACGCCAGGCGCAGTCCTGTCGAGGGGCCGCGTCACTCGCTGGCCCTCCGCCGCTGCTCGCTGAGGATGGCGTCGGTGAGGACGCGTAGCGAGGGGATGTAGACGCGCCGCCCGGCCTCCAATTCCAGCGTCGCGTCGATGATGGGCTCCGGCTGGAAGTCGGCAATCGCCCACCAGAAGCCGCAGGCGCGCGGGAGTGGCGCGAAGTAGCGGCCGGCCAGCCCCCAGAGGGAGTCGCCCTGGGCGACGAGGTGGACGCGCGTGTCCGCGTGCGGCTGGAAGCCGTAGGGGACTCTCTCGGTGAGGAAGAGGTGGCCAGCCTCGTCCCGGAGGCCGAGGGAGAAGGAGTAGCGGCTGCCGGCGTGAGGGGCCACTACGGCACCTCCTGGCGGAGCTGCTCGGAGGTGACGCGCGTGTCCAACACCTCCTCGAAGGTGACGGTGGCGGTGTAGACGAGCACGCGGCCATCGACGGCGAGCTGGCGGTACTGGAACTCCACGCTGGCGACGACGCACTCCACGGTGAGGACGCCGGGCCAGAGGACGAGGACGCGCGGTGGCGCCGTCGCCAGCACACCCTCGGTACCCGCCGGAGGCACGGTGAGCGCGCGCAAGAAGGCGCGGAACGCCATGATGTTGGACGTGTCGGCCTGCTGCGTGGCGAAGAAGGCGTCGAGGTAGAACTCCACGCCCGAGAGCTGCCGGTTGGAGGTGCCCTGAAACTGGAGCACCTGGTGGGAGAGTCCCGGCACCGTCAGGCGGTTCCAATTCACCTGGCACTTCTCGGTGAGCTGCGTGGGGTTGAAGAGGCACTCCATGGCCTCGCCGGTGAGGACATTCACCAGCACGCAGCGAGGAGGACGGGCGAGGCCAGCAGCGAAGGACACGCGGGGCCTGCCTTTCAGTAAGACGCCATGGGGGAGAAGCTGCGGGAGGCGGCGTCCCTCTCAGCGCGCGCCGTGGCCTGGGCAAGCACTTCTCCGTCCACCTGGACACTCACGAGGACGGGCGGGGCGGAAGGCGCGTCCGGCTGCGAGGAGAGCACCTCTGCCTGGGGCAGCGAGGCCTGGAGGGCCGCCACCGCCGGCATGGACGAGGACTCCAGGGGCCACTCCGCCGGCAAGGTGGCGGCCGTGGAGGCGACGGGCGCCGGGGCCGAGCCGGGGGAGTCCTCGAGGCCGAAGGCGACGGACAAGTCCCGGTGGAGGCCCAGTCGAGCCGTTCGCAGGGCTTGCTGGAGGCCGGTGTCCGTGCCGAAGAGGCTCGCCACCGCGTCCACGACGCCGAGGATGGCGCCCACCAACTCCAAGAGGACGCCGGAGATGGCGTCCACCACCCCGAAGACGATGAGCTTCAAGCCCGTCCACGCCTCGGCCCAGTCGCCGGTGAGGATGCCACTCAGCGTCAACACGACGCCCCAGAAGACGTCGACGATGCCGGAGAAGGCTGCCAGGGCCGCGTTGAGGATGCCCCCCACCACCGACACCACGAGGGAGACGGCGGACACCAACACGCCCACGACGGTGGTGATGTTGCCGATGGCAAACCCAATGGCTTCCCCCATGAGCGTCCACCCACTGGTGCCCTGCTGCACAGCGGAGGTGGTGCCAAAAAGGCCCGAGAGCGCCCCACCGAGGACGCGGCCCAGGTGCGCCAGGCTGCCCAGGAGGACGTCGACGCCGGCCTTCATGTAGTGCCATTGCCCGGCCAGGCCCTCCGCCACCTCGGCACCGGCCGTCATGCCCATGACGACGAAGTCGAAGATGCGGGCGAGGGCGCGGCCCACCGTGGCCCCCGCGTCGCCGAAGGCGGCGAACTTCGCGGCGGCCGTGGCTGCGTCGTCCCTTTCGGAGAGGAAGCCCAGCGCCTCGCCGACCCGCTGCAACGTCGTCTGGAAGGTTTCGAGGGTAGGGCGCGCGGCTTCGAGTCCGGAGGAGAAGCCGTCGGCGAGGCCCGAGAAGAAGCTGTGGAGGCGATGGCCCCACAGGTAGAGGTTGATGAGGAAGTCCTTCAGGCCGGCGTTTTCAGCGCGGCCCAACTCCTCGCGCACCGCCCCCGAGAAGCCGCCGTCCTCGAAGAGCTGGACGAGGCCGCGGAACGCGAGCGTCACCTGCGCCTGCACACGCCGTGCGAAGTCGCCCAGGCCACCGAGGTTGTGACGGAAGGCGTAGGCGAGGCCGGCCACCGCGACGCCCAGGAGGACGACAGCGCCCACGGCTGGAAGCACCGTGGCCAGGAGGCCGCCCAGCGTGAGGCCCAGCACCTTGAGGCCCACCACCAGCAGCGCCAGGCCCACCTGCCCGGAGACGACGGCGCCGACGAGGGTGATGATGCCCCCGGCCGCCAAGGTGAAGGCCGCGAGGGCGCGCTTCACCGGGCCAGGCAGGGCCTGGAAGACGCCCAGCACCTGCTTCACAGCGTCGGCGACGAGGGCGACGAGAGGCTTCAACACCTCGTCGAACGGCTCCCCCAGGACGATGGCCAGCGCCTTCATGCGTCCGGCCAGCAGCTTCGTCTGCCCCTCGTAGGTGTCGAGCATCTGCTTGCGGAACTTCTCGGCCGTGCCCCCTGCATTCGTGAACTCGTCGCGCAGGTACTCGAGGGCCGCGCCGCCGCGGACGACTTCGCCGGTTTGTTTGCGCACGCCGTCGGTGAGCTGCTTGAGGATGGCATTCACGCCTCCCAACGCCTCGCGGCCGAACGTCTTCAAGAGAAAGGCGCTGCGCTGGGCCGCCGTCATCTGCTCGAGAGCGGGGGACAGCTTGTCGAGGATGCCGAGGAAGCTGAGGAAGTTGCCGCCCGCGTCCGTGACGGCGACACCGACGCCGCGCAACTGCTCCTGCACCTCTGGGTCCGCCATGCGCTCCATGGCGACGGCCACGGCGGTGGACGCGCGCTCCACGCCCGGGACGACATTCTTGACCAGGCCCAATGCGATGAGCGTCTCGGGCAACTCCTGGTTGAGTGCCTGCGCGCCTCGGGCGGCGGTACCCAGGGCCAGGGGCAGCTCATCCGCGCTGAGCGCGAAGACGTTGACGGCCTGGAGCATCTGGTCGACGGAGAGCGACGCCTTGTCGGTGGAGATGCCGAAGGCCTTCATGGCCTGCGACGCAAGGCCCGCCGCGCCCTGGGGCGTCAGTTCCCCCAGCGAGCCACCGGCCAAATCCAGGACGGGTTTCAGCAGGTCCATGGCCTCCGCGGCGGTGAAGCCGGCCTGGGTGAGCTCGCGCAAGCCCAGCACGGACTCGGTGGGCGTGAACTGGGTGGAGAGGCTTGCTTCGAGGGCGGCGTCACGCAGCTTCTGCAACTCTTCCGCTGAGGCACCGGAGACCGCGCCAACACCTGCCACGGCCTGCCCGAACTCGCCTGCGGCGTTGGCCAGGGAGAACGAGGCGCCGATGGTGACCGCGCCGGCCGTGAAGAGGGCCATGGCGACGCCGAGGCGTTGGAAGGCGCCTTCAATCCGCGCGGTGCCCAACCCCACGCGCCTGTCCAGGCTCATGAAGTTGCGCTCCACCCCCTGAAAGGTGCCGGAGGCCAAGTCCCGTGCGGTGAAGACGAAGCCCAGGCCGACGTTGTTGAGCACGCGCTACCTCCGCTTCGCGGACTTCTCCAAGGCCTTCGCCTCGCGACTGCGTTGCTGGCCGATGCGCTCGAGGAGCCAGTCCCTGTCCGAGGTGGGCAACTCCAGGGCGTCACCGAGGGGAGCTGCGAGGCCGCTGCCTCCGTGCTGGCGCCAACACAGGTTGAAGAGGCCCTCGCGCCACGTCTCCAGCGTCACGCCGGGGAAGAGGTGGAGCGCTCCCGGCGCCTCGCTGTCCGGGCCTGCCCCGGAAGGAAGAAGCCCCGGTCGAAAGGGAGCTCCACCTCCTGGCGCATGAGGCACTCGGGGCACTCGACTTCGAGCGTCGTGTCCACGCCGCAGTCGACGGCGTCAAACTCGTCAACGAGGAAGTCCGCGTCGCGCAGGCTCAAGTCTTCGAGGAAGCGGCGCTTCTCGCGCGCGTCCACGCCGTCGACGTCCAGCACCCGGTAGGCGAGGACGGAGGACAGCAGCTTCTCCGGCGCCGCGCGCTGGAGCTGCGGCAGGCGCCGCTCGTCCTCCCCTGTCAGCAGCTTGAAGCGCACGCGCTTGCCAGCGTCGGGCAGCGTCGTCTCGAAGCGGTTGCCGGCCATGAAGGCCGCGCGGCTGGCGTCCGAGAGAACTCGCACCGGCAACTGCGTCAAGTCCAGCTCCCAGTCGATGCGGGCCCGGCAGGCCGCGTTCTGACAGGGGACGGCGAAGACGTACTCGGGGCCGTAGGTGTGGACGCGCACCTGGAGCAGGGCGAAGAAGCGGTCCCCCTGCAGCACCTGGCCCCAATCCACCTTCCCGTCGGCGAAGGCGTAGGGGCCTGCCTCCAGCAACTCTTCCCAGCACGCTGAGAGCAGCTCATCCACCTGGCCGCCGCTCTTCGCCAGCTTCCTGTCCGCGAGAATCCGCTCCTCGCGCACCTTCATGCCGCGGATGCGGCCCGTCAGCC
>NZ_JABXEM010000362.1:0-8842 GCF_013372595.1 Myxococcus sp. AM011 | reverse complement strand
CGCCTCGTCTCGCGCCTCCGCGCCACCTTCCAGGTGGAGCTGCCCCTGCGCGCCCTCTTCGAGGCCTCCACCCTCTCCGTACTCGCCCAGCGCATCGACGCCGCCCTCCAGGCGGGCCAGGGTGTCTGGCTGCCTCCGCTCACCCGGGCGCCCAGGACGGACGCGCTGCCGCTGTCCTTCGCCCAGCAGCGCCTTTGGTTTCTCGACCAGCTCGAGCCCTCCAGCGCCGCCTACAACATGCCCGCGGCTCTGCGCCTCACGGGCGCCCTGGAGGTCTCCTCTCTCCAACGCGCCCTCTCCGAGCTCGTCCGTCGCCACGAGTCCCTCCGCACCTCCTTCCGAGACACCAACGGCCGGCCCGTGCAGGTCATCTCGCCGCCCGGGGACTTATCGATACCGGTGGTGGACCTGTCCGCCCACGCGGCGCGGGAAGCCGAGGTCCGACGCCTCGCCGAGCAGGATGCGAGCTCGCCCTTCAATCTCGCGACCAGCCCACTGCTGCGCACCACCCTGGTGCGGTTGAGCGGCTCCGAGCACGTGCTGCTGCTCAACATGCACCACATCATCACCGACGGCTGGTCCATGGGGGTGCTGGTGCGTGAGGTGGCCGCCCTCTACGAAGCCTTCTCCGTCGGCCAGCCCTCGCCCCTGCCCGAGCTGCCGGTGCAGTACGCCGACTTCGCGGTGTGGCAGCGCTCGTGGCTCCAGGGCGAGGTCCTGGCGGCCCAGCTCGACTGGTGGCGCAAGCACCTGGAAGGCGCACCCGCGCTGCTGGAACTGCCCACCGACAGGCCCCGTCCGGCCACGCGTACCTACCAGGGGGCGACGCAGTCCATCACGCTGCCGCGCGAGCTGTCCGAGTCGCTGACCGCGCTCGGCCGCCGCGAGGGCGTCACGCCCTTCATGTTGCTCCTGGCCGCCTTCCAGGTGCTCCTGTCCCGCTACTCGGGTCAGGACGACATCACCGTGGGATCGCCCATCGCGGGCCGGCGCATGGCCGAGCTGGAGGGCCTCATCGGCTTCTTCGTCAACACGCTCGTGCTGCGCACGCGGCTGCACGGCGACTCCTCGTTCCGCGAAGTGCTGGCGAGCGTGAAGGAGACCACGCTCGGCGCCTTCGCCCACCAGGACATCCCCTTCGAGAAGCTCGTCGAGGAGCTCGCCCCGGAGCGCTCCCTGGGGCACTCGCCCCTGTTCCAGGTGATGTTCGCCCTGCAGAACGTCCCGGCCGGGGAGCTCCAGCTCCCAGGCCTCACCCTGCGTCAGGAGAATCAGGACAGCACCACGACGAAGTTCGACCTGACGCTGCTCGCCGCCGAGGAGCCGCGCGGCCTCCGGCTCACCGCGGAGTACAGCACGGCTCTCTTCGACGACAGCACCGTGGCGAGGCTGCTGGGCCACCTCCAGACGCTGCTGCGCGGCGCCGTGGCCCGGCCTGAGGCTCGCCTGTCGGAGCTGCCGCTCCTGGAGGAGCCCGAGCGCCACACGCTCATCCGCGAGTGGAATGGCGCCCGGGCCGACTACCCGCCCGAGGCCTGCCTCCACACCCTCATCGAAGCCCAGGTGGAGCACACGCCGGACGCGGTGGCCCTCGCCTTCGAGGGCGCGACGCTCACCTACCGGCAGCTCGACGAGCGCGCCAACCAGCTCGCATGGCACCTGCGCTCGCTGGGCGTCGGCCCCGAGGTGCGCGTCGGCCTCTTCCTCGAGCGCTCGCTGGAAATGGTGGTCGCCTTGCTGGCCACGTTGAAGGCCGGTGGTGCCTACGTCCCCTTCGACCCGGCCTACCCGGCCCAGCGCCTCGCGTGGATGCTCGAGGACACCACCCCTCCGGTGCTCCTCACCCAGCAGCACCTGTTGGCCAACCTGCCGCCCCACTCCGCCCAGGTGCTGTGTCTGGACACGGAGTGGTCCACCGTGGCCCGCCGGCGGGCGGACCGGCTCGCGCCGCTCGCGGGACCGGATGCGCTGGCCTACGTCATCTTCACCTCGGGCAGCACTGGCCGGCCCAAGGGGGCGATGAACGCCCACCGCGCCGTCGTCAACCGCCTGCTGTGGATGCAGGACGCATACGGGCTGACGGCGGCCGACACGGTGCTGCAGAAGACGCCCTTCAGCTTCGATGTGTCCGTCTGGGAGTTCTTCTGGCCGTTGATGACGGGTGCGCGGCTGGTGGTCGCGAAGCCCGGTGGCCACCAGGATCCGACGTATCTGGTGCGCCTCATCGCGGAGGAGACCGTCACCACCCTGCACTTCGTGCCCTCCATGCTCCAGGCCTTCCTGGAGGAGCCGGGGCTGGAGCGGTGCACCTCGCTTCAACGGGTGGTGTGCAGTGGCGAGGCCCTCCCCCTGGAGCTGGCGCGGCGCTGCCTTCAGCGGCTGCCCGGGGCGGGCCTGCACAACCTCTATGGCCCCACCGAGGCCGCGGTCGACGTCAGCTTCCACCCGTGCGTGCGCGACGAGCCGTACCACTCGGTGCCCATTGGCCGTCCCGTCGCCAACACGCAGCTCCGCCTGCTGGATGCGCACCTGCGGCCCGTTCCCATCGGCGTGCCGGGCGAGCTGTTCATCGGCGGCGTGCAGGTGGGGCGCGGCTACCTGGGTCGCCCGGAGCTGACGGCGGAGCGCTTCGTCCCGGATGACTTCAGCGACACGCCGGGCGCGCGGCTCTACCGCACCGGCGATCTGGCGCGCTGGCGCTCCGACGGCACGGTGGAGTACCTGGGCCGCGTCGACTTCCAGGTGAAGCTGCGCGGCTTCCGCATCGAGTTGGGTGAAATCGAAGCCGCCCTCCGGACCCTCCCGGACGTGGCCGACACCGTGGTGGTGGTCCGCGAGGACGGGGCCGCCGGCGCACGGCTGGTGGCCTACCTCGTGCCCGCCGCTTCCGTCGCCCTGGACACCCAGGCCCTGCGAGCCTCCCTGACGCAGCGGCTGCCAGGGTTCATGGTGCCCTCCGCCTTCGTCACGCTGCCTGCCCTCCCCCTGTCACCCAGCGGCAAGGTGGACCGCAAGGCCCTGCCCGCTCCGGAGGCTTCTCACCAGCAGTTGGAGCAGGCCTTTGTCGCGCCTCGGAACGCGATGGAGCTGGAGGTGGCCCGCGCCTTCGAGGAGGTGCTGGACCTGAATCCGATTGGCGCCCGCGGCCACTTCTTCGAGCTGGGAGGCCACTCGCTGCTGGCCACCCAGCTGGTCTCTCGCGTGCGCGAGGCCTTCCAGGTGGAACTGCCCCTGCGGGCGCTCTTCGAGGCGCCCACCGTGGAGCAGCTCGCGCTGCGCATCCAGGCCCGCCAGTCCACTCAGGTGGGGGACGCCCGGGTCCCCGCGCTGACGCGCGCTTCCCGCGACGGCGTGCTGCCGCTGTCCTTCGCCCAGCAGCGCCTGTGGTTCCTGCATCAACTGGAGCCTGGCAGCGCCTTCTACAACGTCCCCATCGTCCTGACGCTGAGGGGAGTCCTGTCGGAGGACGCGCTGGAGCGCGGCTTCCAGGAGCTGGTCCGCCGTCATGAATCCCTGCGCACCGTCTTCCGCACCGAGGGCGGCGCGCCCGTGCAGGTCATCCTCCCGGGAGGCTCGGCGCAACTGGAGCGGGTGGACCTGCGCGGCCTGCCCGAGGCCGAGCGTCAAGCCGAGGCGCGACGCAGGGCCGAGCAGGAGGCGATGCGTCCCTTCGACCTGGAGACCGGCCCGCTGCTGAGGACGACGCTGCTGAAGCTGGCCGCCGAGGAGCACCTGCTGGTGCTGGTGCAGCACCACATCGTCTCCGACGGCTGGTCCATGGGCGTGCTGGTGCGCGAGATGGCGGCCCACTACGCGGCCTTCCGCGCTGGCCAGCCCTCGCCCCTGCCGGAGCTGCCAGCGCAGTACGCCGACTACGCGGTGTGGCAGCGCTCGTGGCTCCAAGGGGAGACACTGGACGCCCAGCTCTCCTGGTGGCGCAAGCACCTGGAAGGCGCGCCCGCCGCCCTGGAGCTGCCCACCGACAGGCCCCGCCCCGCCATCCAGTCCTTCCGGGGAGCGCTTCACACGCGCGTGCTGCCGAGCGCACTGGCCGACTCGCTCCAGGCCCTCGGCCACCGAGAGGGCACGACGCTCTTCATGGTGCTGCTCGCCGGCTTCGAGGTGGTCCTCTCCCGGTACTCGGGGCAGGAGGACTTCGTCATCGGCACGGACATCGCCAACCGCAACCGCGCGGAGACCGAAGGCCTCATCGGCTTCTTCATCAACCAGCTGGCGCTGCGCGCCCAGGTGGGCGGAGACCCGAGCTTCCGCGAGCTGCTCGGCCGCGTGCGAGCCACCGCCCTGGACGCCTATGCCCACCAGGACCTGCCCTTCGAGGAACTGGTCAGGGTCATCAACCCCGAGCGGAGCCTCGGCCGCGCGCCCCTCTTCCAGGTGAAGCTGGTGCTCCAGAACCAGCCCACCACCGTCCTGAAGGTGCCCGGCCTCACCTTCACGCCCGAGGGCACCCACGAGGCCGCCTCGCGCCTGGACCTCACCCTCTCCATCATCCCGACGGCGCAGGGCCTGGCCTGCACGTGCGAGTACCGCACCGACCTCTTCGAGCCCGCCACCATCGACAGGCTGATGCGGCACCTGGGCACGGTGCTGGAGGCCGCCGCGGCAAGGCCCGAGACGCCGGTGTCCTGCCTGCCGCTGCTGTCCGAGGAGGAGCAGCGTCAGGTGCTGGTGGAGTGGAACGCCACCGCCCGCGACTTCCCCCGCGAAAGCTGCATCCACCACCTCTTCGAAGCCCAGGCCCGCGACACTCCGGACGCGGTGGCCCTTCGTTTCGGCGACGACTCGCTCACCTATGCCCAACTGGACGCCCGCGCCAACCAGTTGGCGCACCACCTGCGCTCACTGGGCATCGGCCCGGACACCCTCGTCGCGCTCTTCCTGGAGCGCTCCCTGGCGCTGGTGACGGCCATGCTCGGCGTCCTCAAGGCGGGAGGCGCCTTCGTTCCGCTGGACCCGACCTACCCTTCCGAGCGCCTCGGCTTCATGCTGGCCGACTCGGCGGCCCCGGTCGTCATCACCCTGGAGCACCTGGCGGACGAGCTGCCCTCGCGAGGTGAGCTGTACGTGCTGCTCGACGCGGATGAGCGGCTGCTCGCACGCCAGCCGCGATCGCCTCCTGACTCCAGGGTGACGGCCGAAAGCCTCGCCTACGTCCTCTATACCTCCGGCAGCACCGGCCGCCCCAAGGGCGTCATGGTCACCCAGCGGGGCATCGCCCACTACCTCGCGTGGGCACTCCAGGAGTACCGCGTGTCCTCCGGGCAGAGCGCCCCGGTGCATACCTCCGTCGCCTTCGACGCCACCCTCACCAGCCTCTTCGCGCCGCTGCTGGCTGGCGGCTCCGTGCACCTGCTGCCCTCCGGCAATGAGCTGGAGGCCCTCGCCCAGTCCCTCCGCACTCACCGCCACGGCCTGGTCAAGCTCACCCCCGCCCACCTCCAGGCCCTGCTGGACCTGATGTCCGCCCAGGAGCTGGCCCTCCAGGAAGGCACCTTCGTCGTCGGTGGCGAAGCCCTGCCCGCCGCCACCGTGGAGCGCTGGCGCCGGCTGGCCCCGCGTGTGCGCCTCATCAACGAGTACGGCCCCACCGAGACGGTGGTCGGCTGCTCCATCCATGACTTGAACGAGAGCGGCCTGGTCCATGGGGCCGTCCCCATTGGCCGACCCATCGCCAATACGGCGCTCTACATCCTCGATGCGAGGCTGCGGCCGGTGCCCGTGGGTGTCACGGGTGAGCTGTATATCGGCGGAGCGGGTGTCGCGCGCGGCTACCTGCGCCGGCCGGAGCTCACCGCCGAGCGCTTCATCCCCGATGCCTTCAGCACCGTGCCCGGTGCGCGGCTGTACCGCACGGGCGACCTGGCGCGCTTCCTTCCGGACGGCCGTCTCGACTTCCTGGGCCGCCGAGATGGGCAGGTGAAGCTGCGCGGCTTCCGCATCGAGCTGGGCGAGGTGGAGAGCGCCCTGCGCCAGTTCTCGCAGGTGCGGGAGGCGGTGGCGGTGGTGCGCGAGGACTCGCCTGGCGACAAGCGTCTGGTGGCCTACCTCGTCGCCCCGGGGGCGGACGTCTCGGCGCTCCGGGACGCCCTGCGCCAGAAGCTCCCCGAGTACCTGGTGCCCTCGGTGCTCGTGCTCCTCGACGCCCTGCCGCTGACGGCCAACGGCAAGGTGGACCGCAGGGCGCTTCCCGTTCCGGAGCTGCGCACGGCCGAGCCCGAGTCCTTCGCCGCCCCGCACACCCCCACAGAGCACGCGCTCGCCGCCATCTTCCGCGAAGTGCTGAACGTCTCGCAGGTAGGCCTTCACGATGACTTCTTCGAGCTGGGGGGCCACTCGCTGCTGGCCACCCAGTTGATCTCCCGCGTGCGCGAGGCCTTCCAGGTGGAGCTGCCCCTGCGGGCGCTTTTCGCGGCCCCCACCGTGGAGCAACTCGCGCCGCGCATCGAGACCCTCCAGGCCACTGGCGAGGGGGACGCCCGGATGCCAGCGCTGACGCGCGCCTCCCGCGATGGCGTGCTGCCGCTGTCCTTCGCGCAGCAGCGCCTGTGGTTCCTGCATCAACTGGAGCCTGGCAGCGCCTTCTACAACGTCCCCATCGTCCTGACGCTGAAGGGGGCCCTGTCCGAGGATGCGCTGGAGCGCAGCTTCCAGGAGTTGGTCCGCCGTCATGAATCCCTGCGCACCGTCTTCCGCACCGAGGGCGGCGCGCCCGTGCAGATCATCCTCCCGGTGGGCTCCTCGAAGCTGGAGCGGGTGGACCTGAGCAGTCTGCCCGAGGCCGAGCGTCAAGCCGAAGCGCGACGCAGGGCCGAGCAAGAGGCAGTGCGTCCCTTCGACCTGGAGACCGGCCCGCTGCTGAGGACGACGCTGCTGAAGCTGGCCGCCGACGAGCACCTGCTGGTGCTCAACATGCACCACATCGTCTCCGATGGCTGGTCCATGGGTGTGGTGGTGCGTGAGATGGGCGCCATCTATGAGGGATTGCGCCAGGGCCGGCCCGTGGCCCTGCCGGAGCTACCGGTGCAGTACGTCGACTACGCGGTGTGGCAGCGAGGCTGGCTCAAGGGCGCGGTGCTGGAGGAGCAGCTGGGCTGGTGGAAGCAGCACCTGAGCGGCGCGCCGCCGGTACTGGAGCTGCCCACCGACAGGCCGCGTCCCGCCTTCCTGTCCTACCGCGGCGATTCGTACCCCGTGCGCCTGCCACGCCGGCTGTCCGAGGCGCTCAAGGCCCTGTGCCAGAAGGAGGGCGTCACTCCCTTCATGGCCCTGCTGGCCGTCTACCAGTTGCTGCTCTCGCGCTACTCGGGTCAGGAGGACATCACCGTCGGCTCGCCCATCGCCGGCCGCCGGCGCGGGGAGCTGGAGGGCCTCATCGGCTTCTTCATCAACACGCTCGTGTTGCGCACGCGCCTGGAGGGCAACGTCTCCTTCCGCCAGTTGCTGGCGAGCGTGAAGGAGACCACGCTCGGCGCCTTCGCCCACCAGGACATCCCCTTCGAGAAGCTCGTCGAGGAGCTCGCCCCG
Source organism: Myxococcus sp. AM011 (assembly GCF_013372595.1). Classification (NCBI taxonomy): domain Bacteria; kingdom Pseudomonadati; phylum Myxococcota; class Myxococcia; order Myxococcales; family Myxococcaceae; genus Myxococcus; species Myxococcus sp. AM011. The sequence goes on along the minus strand of NZ_JABXEM010000362.1, from coordinate 1,297 downwards.
GAGCGCTCCCTGGGCCGCACTCCGCTCTTCCAGGTGATGTTCGTTCTGCAGAACCTCCCGACCGGGGAGCTCCATCTGCCGGGCATCACCCTGCATCAGGAGAAGCAGGAGCACACCACGACGAAGTTCGACCTGACGCTCGCGCTCGCCGAAGGCCCGGACGGCTTCGGCGGCGGCCTCACCTACAGCACCGACCTGTTCGACCCGGCCACCGCGGCGCGCTTGATGCGCCACTTCCAGGTGCTCCTGGAGGCCGTCACCGCCCGTCCCGACACCGCCCTGCGGGAGCTGCCCCTGCTGACCCCCGACGAGCGCCACCAGGTGCTCGTCGACTGGAACGACACACGCGCGGACTTCCCCCGCGAGGCCACGCTCCACTCGCTCTTCCAGGCCCAGGCGCGGCGCACGCCCGGGGCCACCGCCCTCGTCTCCGAGTCCGCCACCCTCACCTACCGCCAGCTCGACGAGGACTCCACGCGCCTGGCCCTGCACCTGCGCTCGCTGGGCGCCGGCCCCGACACCCGTGTCGCCCTCTGCCTCGAGCGCTCCTGCGAGCTGGTCGTCGCCATCCTCGCCATCCTCAAGGCTGGCGCGGCCTGGGTTCCGCTCGATCCGGAATACCCCTCCGGGCGCCTGGCCTTCATGTTCAAGGACTGCGGCGCGAAGCTGCTGCTCACCCGCTCCGACCTGCTCCAGGCCCTGCCCTCCACCCAGGTCCCCCTCCTGCGGTTGGACGCGCTGGACGCACTGCCTTCGCCCCAGGGCATCGCCCTGCCAGAGCCCGAGGCCCTCAGCCCCGCCTACGTCATCTACACCTCGGGCAGCACCGGCCTTCCCAAGGGGGTCCAGGTGGCCCACCGCGCCGTCATCAACCACCTGCACTGGCGCCAGCGGCACTTTCCCATGGGGCCACAGGAGGCCTTCCTGCAGAAGGCCTCCTTCAGCTTCGACATCTCCGTCTGGGAGATGTTCGCGCCCCTGCTGACCGGGGCCCGGCTCGTGCTCGCCCGCCCCGGGGGCCAGAGAGATTCCGAGTATCTGGTGCGGACCGTGAGGCGCCACGCCATCACCCACCTGCACTTCGGCCCCGCCCCCCTCAGCGCCTTCCTGCAGACGCCGGACGTCGAGCACTGCCAGTCGCTGCGCTTCGTCTTCTGCGGCGGCGAGCCCCTCACCCACGAGCTGCACGCGCGCTTCGGCTCCAGGCTGAGCGCCCGGCTCGTCCACCAGTATGGGCCGACGGAGGCCTGCATCGACTGCACCGCCTGGGAATGCCCTCCGCCCCCCGTCTCCACGC
>NZ_JABXEM010000361.1:0-8855 GCF_013372595.1 Myxococcus sp. AM011 | reverse complement strand
CCCCCCGAGCTCACCGCCCCCGCCGCGCCCGGGACGGAGCGGGTGGTGATGATGTCCTCGGCGTACTCGGCATGCTGCTCCGTGCGGCAGATGTCCGCCGTGGAGAAGCGCAGGGTGAGCTGGGGCCAGTTCACCGCCGTGCGCGCGAACGGCATGCGCTCCCCCAACTGCGACTCCTGGAGGTAGGTCCGCAGGACGGGCCCGCGCTCGGTGCGCCGCTCCATGTCCATGGGCGTGCACCCCACCGCCAGCACCAACACCGACGCCACCCACCGCTTCATGGCTCCTCCCCCCTGAAAAAGGCCGTCACGTCCGGACAGTCCACGAGGAACTGGCGCGTGTCCTCACACGACGGCGGGCGCTCCGTGGTGGTCCCCACCCGGATGAGCGGCTCCCGGCAGTCCAGGACGCGCTCCCGCGAGGGCGAGGAGAAGGTGAACTCCTCCGCGCCGCAGCCGGTCCGCTCCAGCAGGGTCGCCTCACAGTCCAGGCCCGGCGGGAGCTGCTCGGCCACGCCGGGACAGGCCGACGTCTGGCAGAGACGGGTGACGACATCCCGACAAACCGCTGCGTCGGGCGCTTCGGGGCCGGAGCAGGCGGTCAGCCAGGCCACGGGCCACAAGATGAACAGGTATCTCACGGCGCTCCCACGCTACGCACGGCGCGGTAAAAGGGCCCGCATGTCCCAGACCTATCTGTCACTCACCGTGGAGTTGCCCGAGGAAGCGTCCGAGGCCGTACAGGACCTCCTCCACGAGTCCGGTGCGCTCGGCCTCGAGGTACGAGACCGGGAGACTCCCACCATGCCCGGCGTGAAGGCACCGCAGGCGGGCGAGAACATCATCATCGCCTACTTCGAGGACCGCGAGACGGCCGAAGCCGCCCGCGACGAGGTGTCCGAGTCCTACCCCGCCTCCCGCCTCACCCTGGACGAGCAGCCCCAGCAGGACTGGAGCAACGAGTGGAAGTCGCTCATCAAGTCCGTGCACGTGGGCCGGCTGTGGGTGGGGCCGCCGTGGGACGTGGGCAACGCCCCCGCCGCGGCGGTGCGGCTGGTGATTGAGCCGAAGATGGCCTTCGGCACGGGTGACCACCCCACGACGTCGCTGTGTCTGGCGGCGGTGGATGCGTTCATGGCCGACCATCCGGGCGCCAGCGTCCTGGACGTGGGCACCGGCACGGGCGTGCTCGCCATCGCCGCGAAGAAGCTGGGCGCCGGGCGCGTCGTCGCCACGGACAATGACCCGACGTCGGTGGAGCTGGCCCAGGAGAACCTGGCGGACAACGGCACGCCCGACATCGACGTGTCCGGCAAGGAGCTGACGGCGGTGGAGGGCACCTTCGACCTGGTGCTGGCCAACATCCTCGCCAACACGCTCATCGAGCTGGCGCCCCTCATCGCGCCCAAGGCGAAGAGCCACCTGGTGCTCGCGGGCGTGCTGTCGCATCAGCGCGCGGACGTGGAGGCGGCCTATCGCAACCTCGGCTTCACCGTGCTGCCCGGCGCGACGCAGGGCGAGTGGGTTCGCATCGACCTGAAGCGCTGAGGTGCCGGCCCCCGGGCTCGCGTGCGTCGACCACGCGAGCCCGGGCTCATGGCCTCGGGACCAGGCGCAGCTCCTTGTCGAGTTCCACCACGGCCGAGCCCAGTCCACCGCTCTGCGAGCGTGAGTAGCGCACGTCATCAATCGTGACGCGCCACCCCGCCTCCGTCTCGGCCACCTGATAACTGGGCAGGCGCAGCCAGTTGGCGAGTCCTCGCAGATGCGGCGCCGCGAGCGCGGCCTGGATGACAGGGCCCGGGTTCGGCTCGCGCGGCAGAGTCGGCCCGCTGATTTCCAGGTGCGCGTCACCGCCGCGCAGGAAGTCCGCGCGCACGAAGTGGTAGCGGTCCGGCCCCAGCGCGATGAGGTCTCTCACGAAGGGATTCGCGGGCACCGGCCCCGCGATGACTCGCTCCACCGGGTGTCCCTGGGCCCTCAACCACGCTTGCACACGCGGCGCGGCCACCTGCGAGCCCAGGAAGATGGCGCCCAGATAGAGCACCAGCCCCACGCCACACACGGTGGCCACGCGCTGGGTGGGCAGCACGTGCGTGCCCTTCAATCGCAACCAGAGGATGGCCGCCACGCCCACGGCCCAGAGCACCTTCGCGGGCCAGGGAACGAACGCGGGAAACATGATGAGCGCGGTGGTGGCCACGCCCAGCACCAGCCACCCCGCGGCCGACTTGCGCGTGCGCGCATCCGCCATGATGACGGCCGCTCCCGCGAGCAACCACACCCAAGGGTCGACGATGAACAACGTGTCCCCGTAGAACCACGTCCCGTCGAACGGCATCAGCAGCCGCACACCATAGGTGTTGAGCCAGTCCAGCGCGGGGTGACTCAGCACCGACACCGTGGACAAGAGCAACAGCGGCCCGGCGCGCGCGGGCGCCAGCTCCGGATGCCCGCGCCTCCGCACGAAGCGGTCCCACAGCAACATCAACCCCGTCAGGACGAAGGGCCAGAGCGACAGCGCGAGCACCCCGTGCGTCCAGCCTCGACGCCAGTACAGCGAGGCGTCCGAGCCCGCGAAGGTGACGACGGCATCCACATCCGGGAGATTGGCGCCGATGACGAGCGTCGCGGTGGCCAGCGGCGTGTAGCGCTTCAGCCCCGCCTCCGCCATCCAGGCCCCAACGAGCGAGTGAGCGAGATTGTCCATCTCCCTCGAGGCTACTTCACTCCCTCGCGGACCTCGACACCTCGCGTCACCTTCTCAGCGCGGCACGAAATCGAGGGACGCGTTAGACAGTCGCGCGTCGAAGCACCGCCGTCCACCCACACACCCCGGAGCCTCCCGTGGCCCTCTCGATGTACCAGGCGTCGATTCCCGTCTACATCCGTGCCCTCAACATCCTCTCCACCCTGCTCGAGAAGGGGGCCCAGCACGCGAAGGAGAACGGCGTCGACCCGCAGACCCTGCTCGACGCGAAGCTGGCGCCGGACATGTACAACCTCGTGGCCCAGGTGCAGCGCGCCAGCGACACCTCGAAGGCCACCGCCGAGCGCCTGAGCGGCGTGCCCGCCCCGCGCATGCCGGACACCGAGAAGACCTTCGAGGAGCTGCACGCGCGCATCGCCAAGACGGTGACGTACCTGAAGAGCATCGACGCCGCGGCGCTCCAGGGCAGCGAGAAGCGCACCGTCACGCTCACGGCGGGCGAGTACAAGCAAGACTTCAAGGGTGACGACTACCTGCTCACCTTCGCCCTGCCGAACTTCTATTTCCACGTCACCACGGCCTACGACATCCTCCGTCACAGCGGCGTGCGCATCGGCAAACAGGACTTCATCGGTCCCTTCGCGCCGCGCTGAACGTCGCTTGGGCTCCGCGCGCCGAACGCGCTAGCGTCCCCTCCGCGTGGAGCCCCCACCCTCTCATCCGCCGCCGAAGCCCCCGGACGAGGTCCGCTCCCAGCTCGTGGGCCCGCTGCTCGCCTACCTGCGCGCCACGGGCAGGGACCCGACACCGCTGGTGGAGCGCTTCGGCCTGCCCCAGGACGCGGGCACCCTGCCCGAGGTCAGCCTCCCGCTCACCACGCTGCACGCCTTCCTGGACGCCGCGGAGGAGTTCTCCCAGGACCTGTTCCTCGGCCTCCACGTCGCCCAGCGCGTGCCTCGCGGCAACTACGGGCTCGTCGAGTACATCGCCCGGGCCTCGCCCACGGTGCGCGACACCTTCCGCTCGCTCGCGCGGTACCTGGCGCTGCTGGAGCCCGCCTGGCTCGCGTCCTTCACCGACGACGCGGACGGCGGCGGCACCTTCGCCTATGGCATCGCCGGAGCGCCCCTCGCCTACGGACGACATGCGAGTGAGTACGGCCTCGCCCTGTTCATCCACGTCGGCCGCCAGCTCACCGAGCGCCCCTGGAAGCCACGCGCCGTCGCCTTCGCCCACCCCGCGCCGCCGGAGGTCGCGCCGCTGGTGGAGCACTTCGGCGTCACCCCGACGTTCGGCGGTGCGCGCAACGCCCTCACGCTGGACGCGGCCACGCTCGACCTGCGCGTGGTGGGCGCGGACCCCGCCCTCCTCTCCGTGCTGGAGCGCGCCGCCAGCGGCGTCAGTGCCCCCACGCCCGTGTCTCCACCGGATGCCCCCGGCTTCGTCCAGGCCGTGCGCGACACCATCCGGGCATCGCTCCGCGACGGGGCACCTCAAGTCAGTGACGTGGCCAAGGGCCTCCACGTCAGCCCTCGCACCTTCCAGCGCCGCCTCACCGAGCTGGGCACGTCGTTCCAGGACGAGGTCGACGCGGTGCGGCGAGAGCTGGCCTTCCGGTACCTGCGAGACGCGAACCTGGGCGTCAGCCAGGTCGCCTTCCTGCTGGGCTACTCCGAGCTGAGCACCTTCGACCGCGCCTTCAAGCGGTGGACGGGGATGACGCCGCGCGTCTGGCGTGAGAGCGCCGAGCGGACTTGAATCCAGCACGGCGGGACGGGTGCGGGGCAGCCGACCCGTGGCGTCTTCGGCCAGGAGATTGGCGTGCGCCGCCAGGACACGTGTCGCGACTTCACCTAGCTTTCCACCGCCCCTGCTCCCGTCCGGAGGACGTCATGCTCAAGCCCCAGGTCACCGCCCTCTTCGATGACTACTATTCGTCGCACCAGCACCCCATCAACCGGCTGACGCACAAGGTCGCCATCCCCGTCATCGTGCTGCACATCATCGCGATGCTGGACTGGGTGAAGCTGGTCGCGGTCCCCGTGCTCCCGGGCGGCGTGTTGACGCTGGGCATGGTGGCGCTGGCGCTGACGGCCATCTGGTACCTGCGCGCGGACGTGAAGCTGGGCCTCGTCGTGGTGGCGTTCATGGCGGCCTGTTTCCCGCTCGGCCGGATGATGCCCATGTGGAGCGTGGTGGCCATCGCCGTATTCGGCTGGCTCATCCAGTTGGCGGGCCACGCCGTCTGGGAGAAGAAGTCCCCGTCGTTCCTCACCAACCTGGTCCACGCGCTGGTGGGTCCGCTGTTCTTCGTCGCGGTCCTCTTCGGCGACTACGTCATCAAGCCCCAACCCCAGGCCGGCGCTCCGGCGCGCGCCTGAGCACGTCCGTCCCCAAGCCCCCCATGAGCTTCGCCGACAAGCTGCGCGTCTGGATGCCCCTGCACGAGAACCGCGCCAGCCGCGCGGTCCACTTCCTGGGCGCGTACATGTTCATCTTCTCCCTGCTCGTCCCGCTCGGGCTCGTGCGCTTCTCCGTGGGAGGGCTGGAGCTGTCCGCCGCGCACGTGCTGGTGGCCGCCGTGGCCCTCTACGCCGTCTCGCTGGAGTGGACGGCGGGCATCCTCATGAGCCTGCCGCTCATCCCCACGCTGAGCGCCGCGCTGGGCGTGGGCCACCTGCCGGGCCCCACCGTCGCCATCGTCGCCGTCTCCGTCATGGTGGTGCGCTTCGCGCTCGTCGTCGGCGCGCACGTCGTGCTGGAGAAGAAGACCCACGGCCTGTCCCTCGGCGGACCGCTGCTCTTCTTCATCGAGCCCGTCTACCTGCTCACCCTCGTCCTCTTCGGGATGGGCCTGAAGCGCGACCTGCACGCGCGCGTCACCGCGGGCGGGCCTCGGCCGGCGACGCTCACCGCGTGAGGGCTCACGTCGCGGTGGCTGCTGCTGCCCGCGCCGCGACGCCTCGCTACGTACCGCTGGCGATGCGCGCGGGCAGCGTCGGCATCTCGACGGCCTCGCCCAGCACGTGGCCGTGGAGCGCGTGCACCACCACCGCCTCGCGGCGTCCCTTCACGTGAGTCTCACCCAGCCGCCGGCCGGTGAAGTCTCCACCCCCTCGCAGCCAGGTGCTCTCGCTGACGAGGATGTCCACGCCATGCACCTTGGTGAGCCCCTCCACCCGTGAGGCCAGGTTCACCGCGTCGCCGATGACGGTGTACTCGTGCTGCTCGGCGCCCCCGAGCATGCCCGCCGCCACCACGCCGGTGTGCAGTCCAATCCCGATGCGCAGCGGGGGAAGTCCCTGCGACGCGCGCCGCACGTTGAGCTCGCCCAGCTTCTCGCGCATGTCCAGCGCCGCGTGCATGGCCCGCTCCGCGTGGTCCTCGCTCGAGTCCGGCACGCCCCAGCACGCGAGCATCCCGTCCCCCAGGAACTTGTTCACGATGCCCCCTCGCTCCATCACGATGTGGGTCATCTGTCCGAAGTACTCGTCGAGCAACTCCAGCACCTCGCGCGGCGGCAGCGTCTCGCTCAGCGTCGTGAAGTCGCGGATGTCGCTGAAGAGGATGGTGACCTCGCGCTGCACCGGCTGGAGCGACGTGTCCCCCGCCTGCATCACCCGCTCCACCACCTGCTTGGGCAGGAAGCGCGACAGCCCGTCGCGGCGGCGCAACCGGAGGAACATGCTGCCCACCTCCGCGTTCGTCATCGAGATGAGCAGCCCGAGCGTCACGTAGCAGAAGACGACGAAGCTGGTGCTGGACCAGGTGCCATGTCCCGTCAGACCCGCGACCAGCGCGTAGCCCACCGACGACAGCGTCGTGGACAGCAACACGTGCAGCCACGAGAAGCGCGCCACGGAGAAGACCAGCACCATGCCCATGCTCGCGCCCAGCATCCCCTCATCGAACTGGCCAGTGGTCGCCCACGCATGCCACCCCATGAAGGCGAAGAAGCTGGTGTCCGCCACGGTGGTGGGGATGGGCAACCACCGCGCATGACGCAGGTGGGGCCGCTGGCGGAGCAGCACGAGCAACGCGACGATGGAGAACAGCCCATACAGCACGATGGCCAGCACCCGCTGGAAGTCGTGCGTCGGCAGCGGCTCGCCCGTGATGTGGGCGATGGCGCCCTGGCTCAGCGACAAGAGCGCCATCAACGCCAGCCGCACCCAGGCCACCCGGCGCTCGCCCCGGAGCGAACTCTCCGCGAGCACCAGCTCTTCGTTGGCGCGGCCCAGCGCGAAGCGGGACACCGCGGTGTCCCGGTCCGTCACGAGGACCTCATCGCTTCCGCCCATGATGGCGAGTCCCTTTCCTTCCGATTCCAGGCCCGGGGCTCGCGCTCCCGGGCCCACCCGTCGTCACTTCGGTGCGTCCCCTCCCACACCCGACGGGCCCGAGGACTCGCCGCGCCAGCGCGGCTCTCGCATGGTGCCTCAAACTGGAAAGCCCAGCGAGCCCTGGCGTTGGACGACGGCTTGCTGTTGAAGTCGCCGCCTTGACCCGGGGCCGCGAAGCACCCACCTGGCCCCGCTGGAGAAGCCCTCGTGGTCCGCCTCTTCGCGCCCATCCCGGAACCCGCTCCCGCCGAAGTGGCGCTGACGGGCGACCGCCGCCACTACGTCGTCCATGTCCTGCGGCTGGGCGAGGGCGACGCACTGGAGGTCTTCGACGGCAAGGGGCGCGCCTTCGCCGGACAGGTGACGGGCGTGGACGCGGAGGCCGTGCGCGTGCGGCTGGGCGACATGCGCCAGGCCCCCGCGCGCCGCTCGGTGAGCGTGCTCCAGGGCCTGCCCAAGGGCGACAAGCTGGAGTGGGTGCTCCAGAAGGGCACGGAGCTGGGCGCCGCCGCGTTCCTCCCCGTGGACACCGTGCGCAGCGTGGTGAAGCTGGAGCCGCGCCGCGCCCAGGAGCGCACCGCGCGGTGGACGAAAATCGTGGAGGAGGCCGCGCGCCAGTGCCGCCGCGACGACGTGCCCACCGTGGACGTCCCTCGCACCCTCACCGAGGCCGCCAGGGCGCTGGCCCCGGGCACCGTGGTGCTGGTGCTGGACGAAGAGGAGTCCGCCGTGCCCCTGGGCGAGGCCTTCCGCGCGGCGGGCGCTGGCACGCCGGTGGCATTGGTGGTGGGACCCGAGGGGGGACTGGCGCGCGAGGAGGTGGAGGCGCTGAAGGCGCTGGGCGCCCGCCCCGTCACGCTGGGCTCGCGCATCCTCCGCACGGAGACGGCCGCGCTCGCCGCCCTGGCGGTGATGATGCATCTCGACGGTGAGCTTGGTTAGCGAGGGGGCAGCCGAGCGCTCATTCCCCGTGGGTTCCCACTGGCCGATCTGAATTCCTACGTTTCTCCCGTCTGGGACCTCACGGGTCCCCTCAAACAGGAGAAGGTTTCATGGGGATCATCGCATTCATCATCATCGGCCTCATCGCGGGTCTCATCGCTCGCGCCATCCTCCCCGGCAAGCAGAGCATGGGCCTGCTGGCGACGACGCTGTTGGGCATGGTGGGTTCGCTCTTGGGCGGTCTGGTCGGGTCCCTCTTCCAGCGGGATGGCCGTCTCTTCGATTTGCGTCCCTCCGGCATCATCATGTCGGTGCTAGGTGCCATCGTCGTGCTCCTCATCGTCGGAGCCGTGGGACGGCGCCGCGTCCACGCCTAGCGTGAGGCGCTCCACACTTGCCGTCCCCCAGGGGACACAGTGGGCGCCTGCGTTGACGAGCCCCTGACGGTTCCTCGACCAAGGGACCTCGGGGGCTCGCCACTTTTCTTGCTCCTCGCGTGCGAACGCCTTTTCATGGCATCGCCGTTGTCAGCCCGGAGGAGTCCGTTGTCCAAGTGCATGAAGTGCGGTGCCATGCTGCCGCCCGTCGGAGAGTGCCCCGCCTGCGCCACCGCCAGGGCGCGCCCGCCCGCGGTCCCCGCGGTGCCGAGCCTGCTGGACCGCGACCTCCGCATCGACCGCCGAGCCGCCGAGCGTGACGAAGCGCCCACGCTCAAGGACCACGACTTCGTCGAGCCCATGGCGCCGCCGTCCGTGGCACCGCTCGCCGGCCCGCTCCCGCCGCCCGTGGCGCCCCGCGTCGCGCCTCCGCAACAGCAGCCGGGCGTCAAGCGGCCCACGCCTCCGGGCATGACGCCCGCCC
>NZ_JABXEM010000360.1:0-9052 GCF_013372595.1 Myxococcus sp. AM011 | reverse complement strand
GCCCCGTCCAACCCGCCGCCCGTCCTGCGTACCGCCCCGTCCAACCCGCCGCCCGTCCTGCTCAACCACCGCGCCGTTCCGCCGCGCTTCGTGATGCCATCCCATAGCAGGGCGCGTGCCGCGTCCTTCGCCTCGGTGGATCCAAGCGTTTCCAAGGACTTGCGACACAGCCACCGCGAGTGATCGGCCCAGGTCCGGTAAGAAGTCGGGTGAACCCTTCCGGAATGGGTGCCGACTCCACCGCGTTGCCCCTGGATGCCCATCAAGACCCGTCGCTGGTGTGTGCCTGGCGAGCCCGATGATGGCTTGCGACTCCTCATCTGCCGCTACAGGCCGCGCGGGCTCCCCAAAGCCAAGGAGACCTGGGACGCGTGGCGCCGCGAACTCGCCCCCAGCCCCGACCTCTTCGAGGCCTTCTACGGCAAGGGCCAGACACCGATAACCCTGGATGTCTACCGAACGCGGTACATCCAGGAAATGCAGTCACAGCGGGAAATCATCGTGGAGCTGGCCGAGCGCGTGGACCGGGGTGAGACGGTGACGCTGCTCTGCTCCAAGGACTGCATCCTGGAGCCCGTCTGTCACCGCACGCTGCTCGCCGAGCTCATCGAAGCCGCCCGACGCTCCTGACCTTCTGGAGCGTGGGCGGCCTCACCGCCGGGACGTGGGAGCCAGTTGCTCCCTCGCCCGCCAGCGGCGTCCTTCACTGCCTCACGGCGCCGGAGCGTGCGCCGGGAGTTCGTCGTCGTCCGCCGCTTCCCGCCGGGACTCGCCGCGCACCTTCTGCATCAGCACGTAGAGGCCCGGGATGAAGACCAGGTTGACGATGGTGGACACCAGCATGCCGCCGAACACCGTCGTGCCCAGCGAGTTGCGAGCCGCCGCGCCCGCGCCCTGCGCCGTCATCAGCGGCACCACGCCGAGGAGGAAGGCGATGGACGTCATCAGGATGGGACGCAAGCGCACCTCGGCGGCCATCACCACCGCCTCCAGCGCGTCCTTGCCGCTCTCCCTCAACTGCTCGGCGAACTCGACGATGAGGATGGCGTTCTTGCTGGCAAGGCCCACCAGCATCACCAGACCCACCTGGCAGAACACGTCGTTGGCGTAGCCGCGCAGGAGCTGCAGCCCCAGCGCGCCCATGATGGCCAGGGGCACCGAGAGGATGATGACGAACGGCAGGCTGAAGCTCTCGTACTGCGCCGCCAGCACCAGGAACACGAACAAGAGCCCCAGGCCGAAGATGATGACGGTCTGCCCGCCGCTCTCCTTCTGCTCCAGGCTGATGCCCGTCCACTCCGCCGTCATGCCCTGGGGAAGAATCTCCGCCGCCAGCGCCTCCATCGTCTCGATGGCCTGGCCGGAGGAGACGCCCGGAGCCGCGGCGCCGTTGACCTCCGCCGAGCGGAACAGGTTGTAGTGACGGATGACCTGCGCGGACACCGTGGGCGTCACCTTCACCAGCGACTCGAGCGGAATCATCTCCCCGTTGTCGCTGCGCACGTAGAACGCGCCGATGTCCTGCGGGCTGTCGCGGTATTGCTGCTCGGCCTGCACGTAGACGCGGTACGTCCGGTTCGCGTAGTTGAAGTCGTTGACGTACTGGCTGCCCATGTAGACCTGCATCGTCCCGAAGACCTGCTCGATGGGGATGCCGAGCGCCTTGGCCTTCTGACGGTCCACTTCCACGTCCAACAGCGGCGTGTCCGCGTTGAACGCGGTGAGCACGCCGCGCAGCCGTCCATCCGCGTTGCCCTTCGCCACCAGGTCCTGCGTGGCCGTCGCCAGCTCATCCAACGTGCGCGAGCCGGCCGTGTCCTCGACGATGTACTGGAAGCCGCCCACGCTGCCCACGCCACGGATGGCCGGAGGCTGGAAGGGGATGACACGCGCGCCACCGATGCGGCTCAGCGGCCCGCGCAGCCGCTCCACCAACCCCGCCACCGACTGGGTCTTCCCCGGACGCTCCTCCCAGGGAATGAGGCTGGTGAACACCGTGGCCAGGTTGGGGCCCGTGCCCTGGAAGGAGAAGCCGCCGATGGCGAACATGGCGCGCACCTCCGGCTGCTGCTTGAGCACGTCCTCCACCTGGGCCAGCACCTTCTCCGACTGCGCCAGCGACATGCCCTCCGGACCCTGGATGGAGATGATGACGTAGCCCTGGTCCTCGTCGGGGATGAAGGCCGTGGGCGTCACCCGGAACAGCACCGCCGTGGCCGCGATGCAGGCCAGGAAGGCGACGAGGACGATAAGCGGGTGCTTGAGCAGCGCGCGCAATCTCCGTCCGTACCAGGCGCGCGTCGCGTCCAGCACCTTGTCCACCCAGCGGAAGAACACCCACTTCTCACCCACGTGGTGCTTGAGCATCCGCGCGCTCAAGGCCGGGGTGAGCGTCAGGGCGCAGAACGTCGACAGCGCCACGGACGCGGCGATGGTCAACGCGAACTGTCGGTAGATGGCGCCCGTCGTTCCAGGAAAGAGGGCCACCGGGACGAACACCGCCACCAGCACGACGGAGATGGCGATGACCGCGCCGGCCACCTCCTTCATGCCCTCGCGCGCCGCCTGCCGCGCCGTCAGGTGTCGCTCCACCATCAATCGCTCGATGTTCTCGATGACGACGATGGCGTCGTCGACGACGAGGCCCGTGGCCAGCGTGAGGCCGAAGAGGGTGAGGGTGTTGATGGAGAACCCCATCAACTGGACGAAGGCGAAGGTGCCCACCAGCGAGACGGGCAGGGTGAAGGCCGTAATCAGCACGCTGCGCCAGCCGTGCAGGAACAGGAAGATGACCAGGATGACCAGGGCGATGGCTTCCACCAGCGTCTGGAGCACCTCGTGGATGGAGGCGCGCACCGCGAGCGTGGTGTCCGTGCCCGTCTGGAACGTCATGCCCGGAGGGAACTGCACGGACAGGCGCTCCAACTCCTTGAAGACGCCGTCGCGCACGTCGAGCGCGTTGGCGGTGGGCAACTGGAAGATGGCCAGACCCACGCCCGTCTTCCCGTTGAAACGCAAGAGCGTGCCGTAGTTCTCCGCGCCCAGCTCCACCCGGCCCACGTCCTTCACGCGCACGGCCTTGCCGCTCGCGTCGCGCATCAGGACGATTTCGCCGAACTCCTCCGGCTCCACCAGACGGCCGCGCGCGCGGACCGCGAGCTGGTAGGGCTGCTCGTCACTGGAGGGCGGCTGGCCCACCTGGCCCGCGGCCACCTGGAGGTTCTGCTCCTGGAGCGCGCGCGTCACGTCCTGGGGCGTGAGCTTGCGGCGCGCCAGCTCCGTCGGGTCCAACCACAGGCGCATGGAGAACTTGCGCTCGCCGAAGATGCGCACCTCGCCGACGCCGCGAACGCGTTTGATGGCGTCCTTGAGATTCACGTCGGCGTAGTTGCTGAGGAACTTCGCGTCGTAGCGGTTGTCCGGGCTGGACAGACCCACCGTCATCAACATCTGGCTGGACGCCTTGTTGACGACGATGCCCGTCTGGTTCACCTGCGCGGGCAGGCGCGCGGCGGAGCGGCTGACGCGATTCTGCACGTCGACGGCGGCGACTTCGATATCGCGCGTGGGCTCGAAGGTGACGGTGATTTGGCTGGTGCCGTCGTTGCTGCTGGTGGAGGTGATGTAGCGCATGCCCTCCACGCCATTGAGCTCCTGCTCGATGGGGATGGTGACGGCGCTCTCCACCACTTCGGCGCTGGCGCCCACGTAGTTGGCCGTCACCGTCACCTGCGGCGGTGCCAGGTCCGGGTACTGGGAGATGGGCAGGGTGGGGATGGCAATCGCCCCCACCAGCGTCAGCAAGATGGAGCAGACGATGGCGAAGACGGGTCTGCGGATGAAGAAGTCGACGAACACGGCGTTCAGGCCCTCATTCTCATGGCGATATCCAGGCCTCGCGCCGCTGCTCGCGAGGCTTGGGTCCATCCCCTGCTCAGCGGCTGCCCGCCGTGGCGGCACCGGACCCGGCGCCCGGACCGGCGTCGGGGGACTTCACCTTCACGGCCATGCCGTCGCGCAGCGCCTGCAGCGAGGACACGGCGACGCGGTCGCCCTGCTTCAGTCCACCTTCGATGACGTAGGACAAATCTCCCAGCGTGCCGAGGACGATGGGACGGCGCTCCACCACCGTCTTGCCCTCCTTGTCCTGCACCACCATGGCGAAGGGCTGACCACTCAGCCGCACCACCGCGAGCGCGGGAATCTGCAGCGCGTCCCGCACGGCGTAGACGATGCGCGCGCGCACCAGCTCACTGGGGCGCAGGCCCGCGGTGTTCTGGAAGGCCGCCTTCACCTCCACCAACTGCGTGCGCGGGTCCGCCTGCGGCGCGACGAAGAACAGGGGGCTGGTGAGCAGCACCTTGCCCCGCGAGTCGAGCACCTCCAGCATCGTGTCCGGCTTGAGGGCGCGGGCGCGCTCGGACGGCAGCGCCACGCTGACCTCCAGCACATCCGCCTGGGCAATCGTCGTCAGCGGCGTCGTCGCGCCCACGAAGTCACCCATGCGCACCAGCACGTCGCCCACGGTGCCCGCGAAGGGCGCGCGCACGGCGTGGAACTGCAGCTGCACCTGGCGCTGGGCCACCTGCGCGGCGGCGGAGCGCGAGGCGGCCTCGGCGGCCTCCACCTGGGCGCGGCCCTGCTCCAGCTCCTGCGCGCTGGCCAGGCCCTCCTTGTAGAGGGCCTCCGTGCGCGCCAGCGTGGTGCGCGCCAGCTCCCGGCTGACGTGCGCGGAGCTCTGCTGCGCCTGGGCGCTGTCGAGCGCGGCCGTCTCCGTGCGGGAGTCGACCTCCAGAATCGGCGCCCCGGCCTCCACCTTCTGGCCCGGCTTCACATGGATGCGGCGCACGTAGCCGGCCACTTGAGGCAGCACGGTGATGTTCTGCCGCGACAAGAGCGAGCCCAGATACTCCCCGGTGTCGCGCACCTCGCTGGGCGTCAGCGTCAGCACCTGGACTTCGCGAGGAGGTGGAGCAGCCGGAGGCGCCGCCTTGCCCGAGCAGCCCGCCGCCACCAGCAGGGCGGTACTCCACAACGTCATCTTCAGCGCCTTCAGGGGGCGCACCCGCATCACCAGTCGCACCGGGCCTCCGTCAAGAATGCGTCCAGGCGCGCCTGGACAAGCTCGAACTCACGCAGCGCCAGCGTCAACTCCGCCTGGCGAAGGGCCGCTCCGCTCTGCACCAGCTCCAGGCTGTCGCCGCGGCCCACTTCAAAGGAACGTCGGGTGAGCCGGTCCGTCCGGTCCGCCAGCTCGCGCGACTCGGACGCCGTCTTCACCAGGGCCTGCGCCACCTCGATGCTGCGCCGGGCCTGCGTCACCTCGACGGACACGTCGCGGCGGCTGCCCTCCAGCGCCTCGGCCGCCTGCCGCTCGATTCCCTCGCGCTCCTTCACGAGACCGCCGCGCTGGCCGCCTTCCCAGATGGGGACGGACAGCACCGCGGCGATGCTCCACGTGGAGAAGCGTCCGAAGCCCGGGTCCGTCGTCACGCCTTGCAGGGTGCTCGTCAGACCGAGCGAGGGCAGGTAGCCCGCGGATGCCTGTCGGCGGCTGTCGCGAGACGCCTCCACCTGCGCGCGAGCGGCGGCCAGGTCCGGCCGGGCGTCCAGGTTCTCCAGCGGGGTGCACGCCTTGCGCGTGTCCTCCATCAGCCCGTTCAGGTTGAAGGACGTGTCCACGCCCACCGCGTTGCCGAAGCCCAGGGCGATGCCGAGCGCCTCGCGGGCCCGGCGAAGCTGCTCGTCACCCGCGACGAGCGCGCCGCGCGCCAGCGCCACGTCCTGGTTCACCCGCACCACGTCGAGCTGGTTGCTCGCGCCCAAATCGAAGGAGCGCGTCGTCAGCGCGGAGCGCTCCAGCGCCTGGAGCAGTCCCACGCGGTTGAGCTCCGCGGCCCGCTCGGCCGCCACGGTGGCGACCAGGGTACGCGCGAGTCCCAGCGTGAGGCGGCGACGCAAGTCCTGGAGGCTGGCCACCGCGCCGCGCTCATTGGCCGCGGCCGACGACAAGCCGCGCCAGGCGCCCACGTCCACCAGCGACTGGCTCAGCGACGCGGAGACCGAGCCCAGAATCGGCGCGGTGCCCGTGCGCCCGTCCAGGGCTGGCGAGGGAAACACACCCACCGCCGTGTCTGGGTTGAGGAAGTCATGCGTGGCGCTCGCCTGGGCGCGCGCGTTGGGCAGGAGCGTCCCCAAAGCCTGACGCCACCGGCCCTCGGCCCGCTGGATGCCGGCTTCGGCGGACCGCAGGTTCGTGGAGCGCTCCCGCACGAGCGTCAGCGCCTGGTCCCAGGTGCTGACCTGCTGAGTGGCGGGAGGAACCGGGGCCAACATCGGGTCCTCCACCTTCGGCTGAAAGGGGACGGGCGGAGGAACAGGAGGATTCGGCGCGGCAGGCGTCGAGGCAGCGACGAACGCCAGGAGGAGAACGGTGGAGGCGGACATACCAAGGGGGTAGGTAAGAGTGACTGCAGGTGCGACTCGACTCCCCCCACGCGACGAATCGCGTCAGGCAGATGTAATTGACAACCATTGTAGGCGACAACTATTTCTTCAGACGAATGACTTTCGCGGAGCACCTCGCCTCGCTGCGTCGCAGCCTTCGCCGCCACCTGACCGACAAGCTCGGGGTGCGGACGAGTCGCCCGTTCAATCAACTGCTGGCGCTGAAGGCCATTTCCGAGGGCGTGCGCAAGCAGTCCGCGCTTGCTGAGCGGATGATGGTGGACGCGCCCGCGGCGAGCAGGCTGGTGGATCGGCTGGAAGAGGATGGGCTGGTGTTGAGGCGGGCCGGAGAGGACCGGCGCTGCTTCAGGCTGGAGCTGACGGCGGCGGGCGAGCACGACCTGGCCCACCTGCTCGACGTGCTGCGGGAGATGGATGGCGAGCTGGGGGAGTACCTCCCGGAGCCGGAGCTGTCGGAGCTGAAGCGGCTGATGGAGAAGCTCCAGATGGGCCTGACGATGCGCGCGGGCGGTCCGGAGTCCTCCGACGGCGGTGGCGGCTGCGGGGAGTGAGCGGGCCTCCGAAACGACGAAGGGCCCGGCCTCCGGAAGTGAATCCGGAAGACCGAGCCCCTCGGCTCGAAGCGGTGAATCGGCCTGTCAGGCCTGCTGCGCGGACTTCGGCTCGGCCTCGGCGGCGGCCGTGACTTCGGCGGCGGGGGCCTCGGCGGGCGCCTGCTGCGCGGCGGACTGGGCCTCGGATTCGGCGCGCACGCGGGAGGTCTCCTCGGTGCGCTGGTCGCTGGCGGCCATCTCCTCCGGGGTGAGCTCGGTGCGCTCGGCGAGGGTGCCCGTCTTCTTCTCCAGGTCCTTGATGGCGCGGCGCATGAGGTCGCGCTCCAGGAGCGTGCGGTTGAGCCGCTTCTCCAGGGCCTTGTACTTGTCCTTCATCAAATCCAGGTCGCCCTTGGTCGCGGCGTAGACGCGCTGCTGCGTCTCGTTGCGACCCTTGATGCGACGCACTTCCTTCTCCAGCTCCACGGCGCGGTTGCGGTCCTTGTTCGCCGCCTGCTCCAGCCGGTCCATCTTCTCGCGGTCCGCCTCGCTCAGCTCGCGGATGACGCGGCGGGGAGTCCGGTCCTCGCGAGCGGCCTCGGCCACCGGCGTCACCGACACGGCCGCGGCCACCACCTGCTCACCCTCCTTGGCGGGGGCGGCGATCTGCGCCACGGGCGCGGTGGCGACGGGCGCGGCGGGGGCCTGCTGCGGCGGCCGACGACCACGGCCACCCTCCGACTCCGCCTTCAGCCGCTGGTTCTCGGTGAGCACCTGCGCCAGCTCCAGGCGGGTCTGCTCGAGCTGCAGCGACGCGTTGCGCTCCACCTCGGCGCGGGCCTTGGCCAGGTCCTGCGTACCCTTGTCGCCCTCCTTCTGCTCGAAGACCTTGCGCTTGGTCTGCTTGAGCTGCTCCTTCACTTCCTGGAGCGCCGCGCGCTGCTCATCCAGTTCCTTCTGCTTGCGCTGCAGCTCCGCTTCGGCCTTCGCGCGCGCGGCCCTGTGGTCGGCTTCCAGCTCGACGCGGGGCGTGTTGGAGGACGAGGAAGAGGACGGGAGCGCCGTCTGCTTCGCACCGCCGACGAAGAGGTTGAAATACAGCGAGATGGCGAGCCCGACTGCCAGGGCGATGACCAGGAGAACCACGGGACGACCTCCACGGGAGGGATATGCAAAAAGCGGGGCAGCCTATCGTCCAGCGCGGGCCCGTCAAGGGTGCGCAGAGCGGACGGCCCCGGTACCCCGCCTCCATGCCCTGTTCGGAGCAGGGGTGCACGTGCGAAATCGACGGCCCCCTCGGAGGGCAATCGCCCGGACGGGGTCTTCCCCGCCCCGCCGGGAGCCGCGATGCTGCGCCGCGCCCGCGGGAGGCCCCGAGGAGCACGTGTGACATGGCCCATCTGGAGCTGAGACCCAAACCGCGCGTATCGAGCTTCCGCAAGCTGGCCATTGGAAGCTGGGGGACGGCGTATGACCCCACCGTCTACGGCACGCTGACGGTGCGGATGGACCGGGCGCTCGTCTACATGGAGGCCTTCCAGCGGAGCACGGGCCTGCGGCTGACGGTGACGCACCTGGTGCTCAAGGCGCTGGCGGAGGCGCTGCGGCGCTGCCCGGACGCGAACGCGGTGCTGCGCTTCCACCGCATCTACCTGCGTCAGCGAATCACGGTGTCCGCGCTGTTGCGCTCGGAGACGGGCTGGGCGCCGGTGCGGGTGGTGGACGCGGACCAGAAGAGTCTGCGCGACCTGGTCCTCGCGCTGGACGCCGCGCGCGAGGAGGCGGGGACTCGCCAGGGTTGGCGCTGGGTGGAGAAGGTGCCCGCGCCGTTGATGCGGTGGTTCACCGGAGGGGTGTCGTTCCTGGCGGTGACGCTCAACCTGGACCTGGGCCGCTTCGGCCTGCCGAGGGACGCGTTCGGCGCCGCCATCGTCACGGACGTGGGGGAGCTGGGGTTGGACGCGGCGTATCTGCCGCTGGTGCCCTTCACGCGGGTGCCGGTGTTCCTGGCGCCTGGAGCCGTGAGGGACACGCCGGTGGTGGAGGAGGGG
>NZ_JABXEM010000035.1:0-54873 GCF_013372595.1 Myxococcus sp. AM011 | reverse complement strand
CTCCCATCGTGCTCGTTCCCGCCGCGAACACCGGCACCGCGCGCCCCCCGCCCTGGGTGGGATGAGCCGCCGCACCCTGCTGACCCACGCGGGGCGCGCGGTGCCGGTGTTCGCGGCGGGAACGAGCACGATGGGAGTCGCGGGCGGCTCCTCGGGCTTCACCGTGAAGTCGGTGGAGGTGCGCCTGCCTGGGCTGCCCCCCGCGCTGGACGGGTTTCGCATCGGCCAGATTACCGACGTACACGTCGGCACCTTCATCGACACCCAGTACCTCCGGGACACCGTGGCGGCGATGAACGAGGCCCAGGTGGACCTCCAGGTGATGACGGGGGACCTCATCGACGACCTGGACCAGCTCGACGGCACCATGGCCGCGCTGGAGTCGTGCAAGGCCCGTCACGGCATGCTGGCGGTGCTCGGAAACCACGAGCACTGGCGCGGCCTCGACGAAGTCGTGCGGGCCTATGCGCAGTCCCAGGCGCGCGGCGGCCCGGTGCGGCTGCTGGTGGACTCGTCACACGTCATCGAGCACGGCGGTCAGCGCGTGCGCGTCGTCGGCGTGGACTACCCCATGTCCGGCCGCAGCCACCGCGTGAAGGCCGAGCGCATGCTCCAGTCCGCCGAGAAGGCCTTCCAGGGCACCTCCCCCGACGAAGTCATCCTCTGCCTGTCCCACCACCCCGACTTCTTCAACAACGCCGCGGAGCGCGGTGCGCGGCTCACCCTCGCCGGCCACACCCACGGCGGCCAGGTGGCGTTCTTCGGCGTGCCCGCGTTCTGGTTCGCCTTCCAGTACATGCTCGGCCGCTATCGCCGAGGGGACCATCAGCTCTATGTGTCCGGCGGCACCGGCCACTGGCTGCCCTTCCGATTGGGCGTCCCGCCCGAGGTGACGGTGCTCACGCTGCGCGCGGCGTAGGCTTTTTTCAGGACGCCACGGGCGGCGACTGCTGCCCGTACGTCTTGAACTTCTCCAGCACCCGCGCCATCTCCGCGTCGTCGAGCAGCACGGGCTCGCCCACTTGAAGCGCCCGCCAGTACATGGCCGCGAGCGTCTCCACCTCCACCGCCAGCTTGAAGGCTCCGGCCAGATTGCTCCCCAGCGCGAGCATGCCGTGGTTCGCCATCAGGCAGGCCTTGCGGCCCTCCAGCGCCTCCAGCACGTGACGCGCCAGCGCATCGGTGCCGAACGTCGCATAGGCCGCGCAGCGCACGTCCACGCCTCCCGCCGCGCAGACCATGTAGTGGAAGGCGGGAATGCCCCGGCGCAGACACGCCAGCGTGGTGCAGAACATGGAGTGCGCGTGCAGCACCGCGCCCACCTCCGGACGCGCCACCAGGATGTCCCGGTGGAGCTGCCACTCCGACGAGGGGCGCCTGCGTCCCTCGTGGCTCCCGTCCATGCGCATGAGGACGATGTCTTCCGGCGTCAGTGCGTCGTAGTCCATGCCGGTGGGCGTCAGCAGGAAGCCCTCCTCCACGCGCAGGCTCAGGTTGCCGGATGTCCCCTGGTTGAGCCCCGACGCGTTCATCTTCCGGCAGGTGGCAATCATCGCCTCGCGCGAGGCGCGGTCATCCCGGCCGCTCACGACACACCCCTCGCGCGCTCCGGGAAGAGCGAGCGCAGCCCCTCCTCGGTGGCGGGACACACGCCCCGCTCGGTGATGAGCGCCGTCACCAGCCGCGCTGGAGTCACGTCGAACGCGTAGTTGGCGGAAGGGCTGCCCTCCGGCGTCACCCGCACCGTGGCCACTTCACCCGACGCCAGCCGCCCGGTGACGTCGCTCAGCTCCCGGCCGTCGCGCTGCTCAATCGGAATCTCCCGCACGCCGTCCCTCAGGCTCCAGTCGATGGTGGGCGAAGGCAGCGCCACGTAGAAGGGCACGCCGTTGTCCTTCGCCGCCAGCGCCTTCAGGTAGGTGCCAATCTTGTTCGCCACGTCCCCGTGCGCCGTGGTGCGGTCCGTGCCGACGATGCAGAGGTCCACCTGTCCGTGCTGCATCAGGTGGCCTCCCACGTTGTCGGCGATGACGGTGTGCGGGACGCCGTGCTGGCCCAGCTCCCAGGCCGTCAGCCCCGCACCCTGGTTGCGAGGACGCGTCTCGTCCACCCAGACGTGCACGGGCAGCCCCGCGTCGTGCGCCAGGTAGATGGGCGACAGCGCCGTGCCCCAGTCCACCGTCGCCAGCCACCCGGCGTTGCAGTGCGTGAGCACGTCCAGCCGTCCCCGACGGCCCTTCCGCGCCCAGGCGGCCTCCAGCAGCTTCAGGCCGTGCCCGCCCATGGCGCGGTTGATGGCCACGTCCTCGTCGCACAGCTCGGCCGCGCGCTTCTTCGCGGCGCCCTCTCGCTCGGAGACGGGCAGCGGCTCCAGCAGCCGGCGCATCTGCTCCAGCGCCCAGTGCAGGTTGACGGCGGTGGGACGCGTCGCGCCCAGGACGGAGAGGGCCCGGCTCAGCGCCGCGTCCGACGCGTCCTCGCGCAGCGCCAGCCAGACGCCATACGCGGCGGTGGCGCCGATGAGCGGAGCGCCTCGCACCCGCATCTCGCGGATGGCGTGCGCGGCCTCTTCCAACGTGACGAGTCGCGCGGTGACGAAGGCATGGGGCAGGCGCGTCTGGTCGATGATTCCCACCGCCTGCCCGTCGGGCTCCAGCCAGAGGGAGCGCGTGGGCTTGCCCTGGACCTTCATCGGTTCAGCACCCGGCCGGCCACGGCGGACAGCTTCTGTACGAGCGCGGAATCCCGAGCCTCGGGCGCGGTGATGAGCGCGTGGTCCAGGGCGCGCTGGCAACCCTGGCGACAGGGCCCCTCGTGCCCGCCGAGCAGCGGGGCCACCTGCTTCACCAGCCCGCGCGCCTTGCCCGCGTTGCCCAGCAGTACGGACACCACCTGGTCCACGGTGACGGCGTCATGGTCCGGATGCCAGCAATCGAAGTCCGTCACCATGGCCACCGTCGCGTAACAGAGCTCCGCTTCCCGGGCGAGCTTCGCCTCCGGCATGTTCGTCATGCCGATGACGTCACAGCCCCACGTCCGGTACAGCCGGCTCTCCGCCAGCGAGGAGAACTGCGGCCCCTCCATCGCCAGGTAGGTGCCGCCCCGCCGAGCGGCCACGCCCAGCGTCTCGCATGCGGACATCACCGCGTCTGCCAGCCGCGAGCACACCGGCTTCGCCATGGACACGTGCGCGACGAGCCCCGTGCCGAAGAAGCTCTTCTCCCGCGCGAAGGTCCGGTCGATGAACTGGTCCACCACCACGAAGACGCCCGGCGGCAGGTCCTCGCGCAGGCTGCCCACGGCGGACAGCGAGAGCAGGTCCGTCACCCCGCTGCGCTTGAGCGCGTCGACGTTCGCCCGGAAGTTGATGTCGCTCGGGGCGATTCGGTGGCCCCGGCCATGGCGCGGCAGGAAGACGACGCGCTGCCCCTCCAGCGTGCCGAAGCACAGCTCGTCGGACGGCTCGCCAAACGGAGAGGCCACCTTCTTCCAGGTGACGTCCTTCAAACCGTCAATCTGGTACAGGCCGCTGCCACCGATGATGCCGATGACGGGTGTCGAGGCATGGGACATGGGCGCGTCTCCCGATAATGAAAGGCGCGCCGAGCGTACCAGCCTCTCCACCCGAGGCCCCAGCTTCGCAGGTTGACAGTCCCGAGCACGGGCTTATATTCAACCTTATGGTTGAACAACATGCCACCCAGCTCGACAATACCTTCCACGCGCTGTCGGACCCGACCCGACGGGCGATGCTGCGCAGCCTGTCCTCGCACGAGCGCAGCGTGGGCGAGCTGGCGGCCCCCTTCCGGATGTCCCTGGCCGCCGCCTCCAAGCACATCAAGGTGCTGGAGCGCGCGGGGCTGGTGCGCCGCGAGGTGAAGGGCCGCACGCACGTGTGCCGATTGGACGCGAAGCCCCTGTCGGAGGTGCGCGACTGGCTCCACTACTACGAGCGCTTCTGGAGCGAGAGCCTGGACGCCCTGGAGGCGCTCCTTCGAGCAGACACACCTTCCCCCGCTGCATCCCCTCGCAAGAAAGGACGCTCGCGATGAGCACCGACACCTCCATCCAGGTCCAGCTCGTCCGCCACTTCGACACGCCCGCCGAGCGCGTCTTCGACGCCTGGGTCGACGCGAAGTTCCTGGGCCAGTGGATGTTCGGCCCGCGCGTCCGCACCGAGCAGGTCCTCCACCTCCACGTCGACGCTCGCGTGGGCGGCACGTTCTCCTTCCTCGTGCGTCGAGGGGAGACGGACATCGACCACATCGGCACGTACCTGGAGGTCGACCGTCCGCGCCGCCTCGTCTTCACCTGGGCCATTCGCGAGGACGTCATGACGGAAGAGGACATCAGCCGAGTGAGTCTGGACTTCCGTCCCCAGGGCACGGGCTGCGAGCTGACGCTGACCCACGTCATGTCCTCCAAGTGGGCCGAGTACGCCGACCGCACGCAGGCGGGCTGGGCCACCATGCTCACCGCCCTCACCCGCGCGCTCGTCCCTCAGGAGTCGCACCATGGCTGAGTACGGAGCCGTCACCGAGCCGCAGACGGTGCGCCTGGAGCGCGTGTTGCCCGGGCCCATCGAACGCGTCTGGGAGTTCCTCACGGACTCGGAGAAGCGCGGTCAGTGGCTGGCGGCAGGAGCGCTGGAGCCGCGCGAGGGAGGCCGCGTCGAGCTGCGCTTCCTCCACTCCACGCTCTCCCACGAGCCCGTGCCCAAGCGCTACGAGGTCATGCGCGATGGCCACCGGCACATCGGTCACGTCACCCGCTACGAGCCTCCCCACGCGCTGAGCTACACCTGGGCCGAGCAGACGGGCGCTCCCTCCGAGGTGACGTTCGAGCTGAGCGAGCGCGGCACCGAGGTGCTGCTCGTCCTCACGCACCGCCGGCTCGTCACTCGCACGGACAGGGTCAACGTCGCCAGCGGCTGGGACACACACCTGGGCATCCTCGACGACCGGCTCTCCGGTCGGGAGCCTCGGGGCTTCTGGTCCACGCATGCCCGACTCGAAGCCGAGTACGAGCAGCGACTTCCCCACGACTGACGCCCCTCGCCCCGTCGCTGGCCAGTCCTCGAACCACGCCCCCGCATCCCGGGCCGACCGAACGGCGGACGCTCTGGACTCACCCTGTCGCCTTCCGCGAAGAGGTCCACCTTCCCGGGGAGAGTCATACGCCCCGGGAGGCCGCCATGAACGTCGAAGAAGTCATGTCCGAGAACCCCGTCACCTGCCTGCCGGACACCGGCATCGAGCAGGCGGCGCGGTGGATGGTGGAATGCGACTGCGGGGCCCTGCCCATCATCGACGTGGACAACAGGCCCATCGGCGTCATCACTGACAGGGACATCACCTGTCGCATCATCGCCAAGGGGAAGGACCCCTACATGCTCAACGTGAGCGATGCGATGTCCACTCCCGCGGCCACCGTGTATCGCGACACCAGCCTGGAGGACTGCCTGGAGTTGATGGAGCAGAGCCAGGTCCGTCGCATGGTGGTGCTCGATGACGAAGGCTCCGTCTGCGGCATGGTGGCGCAGGCGGACCTGGTGAAGCAGTTGGGCGCGGAGGAGACCGCGGAGCTGATGCGCGAGGTGTCCGTCGACTCCGAGTCCCCCTCGCAGGTCCACTGAATCGAAGACACCCCCTCGGGGCGCGCGACAACGACACCCGCGCCCCGGGGCCCGCTTCAGCTTCCGCCCAGGGCGAACACGGCCATGCGGCGCACGCGTTCCAGCCCCGACTGCTCCAGCACATCGTTGTGGCCCGCTCCGGGCACCGTCTCCACGGTGGCGTGAGGGAAGCGCGCGCCCAGCCTGCGCCCCATCTCCACCGGAATGAGCGTGTCCTGCTCCCCATGGATGATGAGCACCGGCAGGGTGATATCCGGCGCCTTCGACGTGGAGTCGAAGCGGTCCCTCATCAGCAGGGACGCGGGGAGGAATGGAAAGGCCAGCCCCGCCACCTCCCAGATGGAGGTGTAGGGCGCCACCAACATGATGCGCGCGCCGTGGCCCCGACGCGCCATCTCCACCGCCACGCCCGTGCCCAGACTGCGGCCACTGAGCACGGTGCGCTCCGACGGCACGCCCTGCCCTCGCAGCATCGCCAGCGCCGCCTCGGCAGCCGCGTAGATGCCCTGCTCCGAGGGTTGTCCGGGCGACGCGCCATAACCCGGGTACTCGACGGCCAGGAAGCCCAGGCCGTTCTGGTTCATCACCGTGCCCAGGTCGAGCTGGTCCAGCAGCTGCTCTCCGTTGCCATGGAAGTGCACCACTGTCGGCGCCCCAGGAGGCCCTGGGAGCTGGAGCACGTCCACGTATGCCTCACCCGTCAACGGCAGGCGCCGGAAGCCGAGCTGCGCTGGCAGCGGTATGGGCGCCTTGGGCGCCGGGTAGAGCAACGGACGCTGGAGCGCGAAGGCCGCGACACACAGGCCCAGGTACACCACCGCGAAGACGGAGAGGACGATGAGGAGCACGCGACGTGGCCGGACCATGAGAGTCCCTCCAGTCTGCCCCATCCTGGCCCGCGCTACGCGAAGAGGCCCAGCGACGGGCCCGGGGTGAAGCCTGGGAACACCCGCGTCAGGTCCACGCCAGGACGGCAGGCACTCAGCACCTCGGCCAGTGGCGCGCGCACGTCCGTCCACGCGGGCACGTCCCGGCCGTCCTGGAGCCGGTCCGGGGTGAGCGACTCGAAGCGCCCGTAGACGCGGCCACCCTTCACTCCGCCGCCGAGCACCAGCATCGCGCTGCCCACGCCGTGGTCCGTTCCCCGGCTGCCGTTCTCCCGCACCGTGCGGCCGAACTCCGTCAGCACCACCACCGTCACCCGCCCCAGGAGCGGACCCACGTCCCGCGCGAAGGCGGACAGCGCGCCCGCGAGCTCCGTGCACCGGTTGGCGAAGGTGCCCGTGGCCGCGCCCTGCGCCGCGTGCGTGTCCCAGCCGCCCATCTCCGTCGCCGCTACTTCCAGGCCCACGTCGCCGCGGATGAGCCGAGCGATATCGGCGAGCCGCTGCCCCAGCGGGCCGCGCGGATACTCCACGCCCGAGGTGGGAGGCAGCCGCGCCAGGTGCTGCTCGTCCAACTGGGAGAGCGCATCGAAGGCGCCCTGGCCCGTGGTGCGCAATGCCTGGTCCACCGCACCCGCGTAGAGCGCCGCGAAGCCCCGCGTCGCCTCGGCGCCCCGCTTTCCCGCGCGGAGGCGGAACTCCTCCAGGCGACCCATCGCCAGCGCGCCCGCGTCACCGAACAGCGCGCGAGGCAGCGTGGCTTGCAGGGCCACGGCGCGCAGCGGCGCGGCGGACTCCTCGGCGGAGAGGGCGCGGTTGAGCCAACCGTCCGGCGTCGACTTGCGGCCCGGCGTCCCCGACTCCACGAAGTCCTGTGCGTCGAAGTGCGAGCGCACCGGCGTGGGCAGCCCGACGCCGTGCAGCACCGCGAGGTGGCCCTCGTTCCACAGTGACATCAAGGGAGCCAGCTGGGGATGCAGGCCGAACGGACCCGACAGCTTCAGCGCGGCGCCTTCGCCCGTCGCTCGCAGCGCCAGCGTGGGCCGCGCGCGGTGGTAGGCCGCGTCCTCCACGGGAGGAACCAGGGAGAGGCCATCCACGCCTCCCCGCAGGAACACCGTCACCAGGGTGCGACGCGAGGCAGGTGAAGCGAGTGCCCGGTTGGAGAGCGAGGGGGCGAAGGCCAGCCCCACACCGGAGAGGCCCAGGGCGCGCAGCAGGAGGCGTCGGGACAGCAGCAGGCTCATGGTTTCCGTGAAGCTCCGGCGAGTGGAGACAGGCTCCGTCCAGCGACACAACACCGGACCCCGCCGGAAGTTACGAACCGCGATTCAGGGGGCCCTGTCCCCCTCTTCCAGACACTCGCGGAGGGCTCAGTGCAGGCGCGTGTCGAAGCCGAGCGCCCGTCCCCCTTCAAAATACTCCGGATGGTCGGCCACCAGCGTGGCTTCCCACTCGTTGACGTCCTTCAACAACCGATGGTCCGGCGCGAGCTTCCGGGCCGCCTCCCAGCACATCCAGGCATCCCCCGTCGCGTATTCGCTCAAGTAGATGTCACCCAGGTCCTTGTAGGCCCCCGCGAGGAACGGGTTGACCTCGATGGCGTCGAGCAGCAGTCCGCGTGCCTCCTCATCCTCCTGGAGCGCGCGGTGGGTGCTGGCCTGGAACGTATTGAGGACGTGTGCCTTGTTTCCGGCGGGCCCTCTCAGCTCGACATAAGTGGCGACCACGGCCCGGGCCTCCGCTTCGTTGCGAGGAGGCTGCGTGAGGGCCTCTCGCAGCCTCCGCACGTGCACGTCGGTCTCCTGCTGAAGGAGGGCCCCGAGTTCCGACGGCGACACATCGGTCTCCAGGCTCAGCTCCATCAGCGCGAGCGTCCCTTCGAGCCCGCGACCGGCCTGGAGGGATTGCTTCGCCTCCGCCATCCGTCGCGTCACCACCTCCTGGTTGTCAGGCACCTCCCCCAGGAGCACACGCTCGATAGAGGCGTTGACGGGGCTGTCCTCATGGGGGCGAAGCACCCGGCGAAGTCCTATGAGCGGAAGCGCGACATCGGGCACGACGTCGACAGCGTGGACGCGCAGCGAGACTTCATGTGCCGGGGACTCGAATGGCTGCCGCGCGAAATAATGGATGTCGCGAGGAATGCGGTCCCCAGAGGCCAGTCGCTCCAGGACAAGTGGGTGGCCCTGATAGACGTACCGCAGGAACTGGACGAACTGTCGGACCTGCTCGGGCGGAGCATCCGTCCCTTCGTCGGAGAACGAGAACAGCCGACGTCCCGCGGCGGTGGCGAACACGGTGTGCCCCCGCTCCGACACGACCGAGATATCGCTCCGCGTCGACCCACCGATGACGGACCGGAAGAAGCCACGGAGCCCGCCGCTCCAAGGAGTCTCGCTGTCAATCGTCCGCCCTCGCGACTTGTCGAGCGCCGAGAGGTGATGTTCCGCCATGACGGGCTCGAGCTCCGCCGTGTCGCCCTTTCCGGCGGCAATCACGGACCGACCCAGCTCACGGTTGGCCAGCTCCATGTGACGAAAGCCCACGGTCGCGAACAGCGACTCCTCCCGGTACGTCCTCGCGGCCTCATCCAGCACGATGCGACGGCGGCGCGCGAAATCCAGGAGGACGTCCGTCCCTGAAGCTTCGCGATAGCGAAGCCAGTCCCGCTCCAGCCTGACCTGCATCGTCCGGTTCCGGGCGGGAACAGGCTCCGCACCCTTCGGCCCGGCTCTTCCGCCGGACTCGGTGACGCGCAGCTTCAGGTCGAGCGCCATGTCCCCTCCAGATGGCTGCCTAGAGAATGGCCCTGACGAAGAGAGATGAGACCCACACGGCCCAGAGGAGTGAAATGGCGAGCAGGACGGCGGCGACCGGGCGCACCCACGTCGGCGTCGGCGACTTTTCGCGCCAGGGCAAGAGCATCAGGTAGCCGCCCGCCAGCGAGGGAATGGGGAGCAGGTTCAGGGACGCCATCCGCGCGCTCATGATGCCCCACGCCCGCACCAGCTCTCCGTCACGGAGCAACCCGACGAAGCGCTCCACGCGCCCCGGCAGCGCGGGGAGGTTGAACACCGCGGGGAAGCCCTCGGTGAACTGATGGAAACCCTCCGCGGGCCCCAGGCACGCCATGGCGACGCCAATCTGCACGTACCAGGGCACGGCCAGGGCCAGGGCATGCAGCGGGGGTGGCAGCGCGAGCAGCCGGCTCTTGAGCGTCTCCGTCGAACCTTCCTCCGCCTCAGGCACGAACGACGCGGAGCTGCCCAGGGTGATGGGGTGCAGGCTCCAACCGATGCCGGCCATGCGCCACGCCACCAACTGGGGCCCGTAGCCGATGCGCACCGCGAGAGGGCGCGCCCCGAAGGCACTCGCCACCACCGCTTGCGCCAGCGCCCACATCACGTTGACCGCGAGGAACAGCACCCACAGCCAGAAGAAGAGGGCGACTCTGTCCATGTCTGGAAGTCTAACCTCATTCCACCAGGACTGACTCCCGGGTCCGTCCAGACGCCCTGTGCCTTCTGTCTCGATAACGCACGAGGGCACGGCTCATGAGCGTGTGTCTTTAGCAATCTATTGTCGCTGGAACTCCGGCGAGCCGAGCAACAACCCGGCAACGAGTTGCACATCCACGGGGCTCGGCTCTCCTTCGGCGCTGGCGGCCTCGGTGCGCTTGGACAGCGCCGCGAGCACCGTGGCCCGTGTCTCCTCCGAGGGCGTCGTCCCCAACAGCGCGCGCCCCAGCGTGTCCACCCAAGCCTCCGCCGTGGGCGTCGACGGCGTGGCCAGTGACGCCAGTGACACGCGCGCTCCTGGCACTCGCCCCGACACCAAATCCAGACTGAAGTTGAGCCGGGCCACCAGCGCGCCACTGTTCACCCACGGCGCCGCCACTTCCGGAAAGCCCGTGGGCGCGGGCGCGCGGTAGAGCGGCTCCCCCATCCTCGCCAGCGCCTGCACCAACCTGGGACGCACCTCCACCTGCGCCCCCGTCGCGCGCAACGCCGACACGACGAACTCGAACGGTGTCTTCACCTTCGCCCCGCGTGCCTCGGGCGCCCAGAACTCCGGCGAGTCGATGAGCGCGCGGTACATCGTGGGCAGGTCCCCATCCGAGGAGAGGAACACCTTCGCCAACCGGTCCACCAGCGCCGGCGGCGGCGTGTCCGAGACGAAGCGCCGCGCCAGCTTCGTCGCGAGGTGACGCGCGGTCGCCGGGTGCCGCGCGAGCAGGTCCAACACCTTCTCTCCATCCGCCTCGCCACCGCGCGCGGGGATGACCTGTCCGAGCACCTGCTTGGCCTCCATGTCATGCGCCCGCCGCCGGAAGACGAACTCCGGCTCGCGACGCGGACGCCGGATGCTCCACCCCGTGAAGCTGCGCGCCACCTCCCGCACGTCCTGCTGCGAATAGCCGCCGTCCACGCCCAGCGTGTGCAACTCCAGCAGCTCGCGCGCGTAGTTCTCGTTGAGGCCCGGCTTCGGCTCGGACTCGGCGGGGTCCTCGTCGTCGCCGTCCCCGTCATCCTCCATCATCATCGGCGCCACGCCACGCCTCGTCAGACGCTGCCCCAGCTTCGGCATCCCGTCGCGAGTGCTCCTCCAGTTGTCCAGGTAGAAGAGCATCGCCGGGTGGCGCGCCGTCGCCTCGAGCAAATCCCTGAAGCGTCCGAAGACATGCGGGCGAATGGCGTCGCGCTCGTAGGACGTCACCATCCACCTCACCGCGCCTTTGTCCGCGGACACGTTGAAGTGGTTGAACCAGAAGTCCACCAGCACCTCCTCGAGCGGATTGGGCCCCTCCACCGCCCGGAGCACCTTGGCGGCGGACAGCTCCAAGCCAATCCGCACGGGCCGCATCAGCTCGCGGCCATCCAGCAGCGCCTGCTCCCGCTCCTTCTTGCCCGGATAGTCGCTGGCGAGCTGGGTCATCGACATCGTCAGGGTCGGAAACTCCTGGAGCTTCGCCTCCAACGCCGCAGACACCGGGGCGTCCTTCCGCGCGAGCCGCTCCTCCACCCAGCCCCGCACGCCCAGCCGGCGGACCTCCGCCAAGTCTCTCTCCGATGGCCCGAAGGCCCACCGCTGAAGCAGGTGCACCTCCGCCCCGGGGCCTTGGTCCGGTGGCGCTTCACTGCGAACGACAGGGTGCGGGGTGCTCGCACATGAGAGCAGCACCACCGCCAGGGAGCAGAGGGACAGAAGGCGCATGACGAAGCCTTGAACACGCGGAGGCGCCCGAAGTTACAGCGCGTTCATCGGCACTCGTCTGCCCTCCCCTCGGGCCGCCTCGACGAAAGCACTCGCGATGTCAACCATCACTTGCCGCGCGAGGTCCGCCCCAGACCACACCAATCGTTGCTTGAACCTGGGGCCAGGATACCTTTCGTATGGATTCCAACGATGGATGGGTGCCCCCCGGCACCAGGCCGGTCAACCATCGACCCGGACCTACATGAGCCCTCCACCCGACATGCGCGTCCCCGCGAGAGCGTCCCTGGGCGTGCTGCTCTCGCTGATGCTGCTCAGCGGCTGCGACGCCTTCGACTGGAACAGCGACACGAGCGGCACCTCGGACCGCCTCACCGCGCCCTTCGAGCCCCATGTGAACCTGCTCGCGGACGTGAATCGCGACGGCACGGTGAACGCGGCCGACGAAACGGACGAGGAGCTGTGGACCGCCGAGCGGGGCGCCATCTTCCTGGCCAACATCGACGATGACCAGAAGCGGTGTGCCTTCAGCATGTCTCCGTCCGCCATGAGCGATGACGCGCTGGAGGCCTGCAACGACGCGGCGGACTCGGAGATCAACGGAGACGAGG
The DNA here is from genome assembly GCF_013372595.1 of Myxococcus sp. AM011. Taxonomy (NCBI): domain Bacteria; kingdom Pseudomonadati; phylum Myxococcota; class Myxococcia; order Myxococcales; family Myxococcaceae; genus Myxococcus; species Myxococcus sp. AM011. Next base: position 42,526 of record NZ_JABXEM010000035.1, on the reverse strand, counting down.
ACCTGTGGGACCTGGCGCGGCTGCGCGTGGAGCGCTGGGCGGAGGCCCCGGACTACGCGGTGGGCACCGTCTCCGTGGGAGGCCCCGCGAGCGAGAAGGTGCGCCTGTTCAAGCAGATTGGCGACGAGTTCTTCTCGTTCCGCATCCCCAACCTCCTGCCCTTGTCCGCGAAGGACTTGAGGGAGGGCGTGAGCATCGCCCTCGAGGCGAAGGACATCGTGAGGGACCCGGACCTGTGGGACGGGTACGCGGACGTGGTGCTGACCATCTACCACGTGGACCGGCCGACGGAGCGCTTCCAGGACACGGTGCGCCTGCGCGTCGCGCCGGTGGTGATGTTCCACCACCTGACGCCGGTGCGGAACGTCTACGTATCGCGGCTGGATGACGAGGATTCGTCGCGCTTCCGGCAGGAGCTGGGCGGGGCACTCGCCGAGTCCGGTGAGCCGACGGCCTTCTCCGAGTTCGCGGTGGATGACCTGTGGGCGCAGGACTATTTCGAGCCCGCGTACATGTCGATGCCCAGGTTGGGTGGCCGAGGCGCCCAGCACGTCATCCAGGTCAACTACCGCGCGGCCAACGCGAACTGGAACTCGTCCCGGATTCCGCTGCGCGAGGCGGGCCGCATCGTCTACTGGCTCCGAGGCAGGGACCAGGCGGCGGTGTCGCAATACCAGCCAGGCCTGTCCGCCGAATCCCAGACGCTCAACTCCCTGGGCAACACGGAGGTCATTCCTCCCTATGAGAAGGACGGCGTGAAGTATCCCCTGGGGCGCCTGTTGCGCGGCCGGGGCCCCAGCTCCGAGCCCGACTTCCAGCCCGACCCCAGCTTCACGAAGATGTTGGACGCGCAGGCCGTCCAGCCGGTGGTGTACCTGGACACGTCCTGGCTCGCGGTGGCGCACGTGGATGAGACCATCAGCTTCCTGCCCGCGAACACACCGCGCGGTTGGATTGCGCTGGTGGCCGACCCCGCCCAGGCGCGGCGCCTGTTGATGAAGGCCCTGGAGGAAGGACACGGCGAGTCCAAGCTCTTCGAGGACAGGCGCTGGCTGTACGACCGCCCCGCGGAGGTGACGGTGTCGGCGCTGCTGGACCATGCCGGGGTGATGGACACCAGCGCGAGGGCGGCGCTCGAAATCGACGAGCAGCTGCGAATCCTCCGCGCGGAGACGGGCCTCACCGACGACGAGATTGTCCGCGTGCCCTTCCTCTTCCAGAGCGCGCCCAACGGCGCCACGGCGCTGCAACCCGGGACGGTGAACCTCCTGTCGGTGTCGCGCTCGATGGTCATCGCGCCGGACCCGCATGGGCTCGTCATCGACGGGAAGGACATCTTCAAGGCTCAACTCGAGGAGGCCCTGGCGCCGCACGGCATCCGCGTGCACTGGACGGACACCTGGGACCTCTACCACGTGGGCGGCGGCGAGATTCACTGCGCGACGAACAGCGCGCGCGACGTGCCTTCAGCGAAGTGGTGGGAGAGCGGCCGATGATTCGCGCACTGACCTGGAGCATGGGAGCCGCGCTGCTGTTGACACTGTCCGCTTCTTCCGCCCGCGCGCAGACGGGCACCGACGACGGGCTGGGCGCGCTCCGGGAGGAAGTGGCGCGCGCGCGCAAGGAGACGCCCGAGGCCTTCGTGCGCCTGGAGGCGGTCATCCCGCAGGTGACGGTCCTGGACGCGAGGAAGCGGGGCACGCTCGCCGCCGCCGCCGCGCTGTTCCGGGATTTGGGCGCGCAGGCGCTGTGGCCCATGGTGGAGCGGCTCGCCTTCGACGACGCGGGGCAGGCGCCGCAGCCCGTGCGCGACTCCGCGAAGCTGGCGCTCCAGGTGGGCATGGTGGAGGCCACCGGTGACTTGCGCGACGCGCGGCTCCTGCCGTTGTGGAAGAGCCTGCTGGAAGGCTCGGAGACCCGGCGTCCCGCGCGCCGTGCCGCCGCGACGGCCCTGGCGAAGCTGGAGTCCCCGGAGGCCGCGGCGCTGCTCATCGCCCTCTCCCATCAGGAAGGCTCGCGAGGAGAGACGGTGCGAGAGGCCATGGGCCGGTGTCGCAGGCTGGTGATGGCGCAGGCGCTGGCGGAGGCCCTCGCGCTCAATCCGGCGCCCTCGGAGACGCGTCGGCTCGCCGTGGCGCTGGGCGACGTCGGCTCCTTCTGGGCGTGGAAGACCTCGCAATCGAAGTCCCGCGAGGAGGAAGGCGCCGTGCGCCGCGTGGCCGCCGAGGCCCTGGTCGGCGCTTGGATGAAACAGACCGGCGACATCCAGCAGGCCATCACCCAGGCCCTGTTGCGCGTGGATGCACCGGAGACGGTGTCGCTCATCCAGGCGATGCGGACCCGGACAGAGGAGCCGCGCCGCGCCGCGCTGGAGGACCTGGAGCAGCGGATGCTGCACAACCCGCTGCGCTGAAGCGGCGTCAGGGCGCCTCGATTTCCATGCGGTAGCCCACGCCGCGCACCGTCTGGATGGCGAAGCGCGAGGCGCTGTTCCAGCCAAGCTTCTTCTTCAGGCTGGAGACGAAGTTGTCCACGGTGTGCGGGTCCACGACGACGTCGCGGCCCCACACCGCGTCCAGGATGTCGTCGCGGCGCAGCACGCGCTCACGCTCGCGCACCAGGAAGGCGAGCAGGTCGAACTCCGTGCGCGTCAGCTCCACGTTGGTGCCCTCGGGCGTCTCCACCTTGCGGCGGTCCAGGTCCATCCGGTAGCCGCCGAAGCGCACCTGCTTCGCCGGAGCACCGCCACCCGCGCGGCGCACCAGCGCGCCCACCCGGGCCAGCAGCTCGCGCAGGCGGTAGGGCTTGCCCAGGTAGTCCTGCGCGCCCGCCTCGAAGCCGCGCACGACGTCGTCCTCCAGCGTGCGCGCGGTGAGCATCAACACGGGCGACGTGACGCCCTCCTCGCGCAGCGTCCGGCACAGCGTGTAGCCATCTCCGTCCGGCAACATGACGTCCAGGAGGAGGAGCTGGAAGGCGCGGCGCGCCAGGTGCTCGCGAGCCTCGCGCACGGTGGCCGCCTCTTCCACGGCGTAGCCGCCCTGGTGCTCCAGGCTGTCGCGCAGCGCGAGCCGCAGGTTCGGGTCATCCTCCACGAGCAGGATGGTGGGCTGGGTGGGGTTCATGGCGTCGCGTTCGGGGGAAAGGAGAGCTCGAAGGTGGTGCCCTCGGGACTGGAGGCCACCACGTGAAGGGTACCGGAGTGCAGACGCATGATGCGGCGACACAGCGCCAGGCCCAGGCCACTGCCAGCCACTTCCCTGCCCTGTCCTGGAAGGCGGACGAACTCCCCGAAGACGCGCTCCCAGTCCGCCGGGGGAATCCCCACGCCGTTGTCGGAGAAGCGCACGCGTCCACCGGTTAGTGTCTCCACGCGCAGGCGCACGGGGTCGCGCGTGTTGTAGGCGCAGGCGTTGCGCGCGAGGTTGGAGAGCAGCAGGCGCAGGAGCTGGGCGTCGGCGCGCAGCGTGAGCTCCCCTGCTTCCGCCTCCAGCTCCACGGGGACCTTCGACCAGGACTCCAAGTCCCGGCGCAGGAGCGACACGATTTCGTCCAGGCGCACCGGCTCCAACCTGGGCACCCAGCGGCCCTTGTCGATGCGGTTGAAGGACAAGAGGTTCTCCACCAGGAAGCCCAGCCCGTCCGCCTCGCGGACGATGCGCGCCGGATAGTCGCGGGCGTCGGTGCCCTCGGCGAGTCGCCACTCCAGCGTCTCCGCGAGCAGGCGGATGGAGGCCAGCGGCGTGCGAAGTTCATGCGACACGGTGGCCACGAAGTCGCTTTTCAGCTCCAGGAAGCGGTACTTGCGGTGCTGCGCGAGGAAGGCCAGCGCGGCGATGCCCAGGGCCAGCCCCGCGCACAGCACCACCATGCCCGTCTTCAAGCGGTAGCGGCGCTCCAGCGCGGTCTCCGCCCGGGCCCACTCGGGCGTGGCCACCGCCAGCGGCAGCGCTTCCAGCGACAACACTGGCGCGTCTCCGAGCAATCGCACGCTGCCCTCCGCGTCCAGCAACCCGCGCTCGCGCATCTCACGAGTGAGTGACGCCAGCAACTCCGTGGCGTCCACCGCCACGCCGCGCACCTGGTTGCCACCGCGGGGCTCCAGGTACCACCCGGCACGCACCAGGGCTGGGCCCGGGAGCAAGGCCGGCAGGGGCAGCGGGCTCGCCGTCAGCTCTCGGGCTCGCGACGCGAAGTCGTCCACTGGCGCGCCCACCTTCGTGGACAGCGCGGCCACCCGCTCCATCAGGAACTGGAAGTCCGCTGGGGTGAAGCGCGAGCGGCGTGACAGCAGCAACCGCTGGAGGCCATCCAACCGGCCCCCCTTTCCATCCGCCAGTCCGTCACGCACCAGCGCCTGCATGAGCTGCGGCACCGGGTCGCCGCGCTCCGCGAGCGACTCCAGCACCACCAGCAGGCCCGGCACGTCCCGCGTGGAGGCGAGCACGTATTGCGAGCGATGTTGAAGCAACGCCATCAGCGCCACCGTGGAGGCCCGACGGTCTCCGCGCGTGAGCGCCAGCTCGACCGCCCGCGTCCGCGCGAGCCGCTCCGCCCACGGGTCGTCCAGGTCCTCCGCCACCTCCGTGCCCGCGCGCAACCGTGCGTAGCGTTCGCGGGCGGGCGACACGTCACCGGTGTCGTGAAGCGCCAGGCGGGGCAGCACCTGGGTGCCGCGCTCGCGCAGGTACAGGCCCGTGGCGGGCGCGAGCGGGTCCGCCACCGCGGCCTCCAGGGCGGGCTTCGCCGTCTCCAGCTTGTCGTGCAGTGACTGCGTCAGCGACGCGCGGGCGTACTGCTCCAGCGCCTCGCGTCGCGAGTCGAGCGAGAGGCGCGCGTCCTCCCGCTCGTTGGCGAAGATGCGATGGAGGTAGCCCAGTCCCCAGCCGAGCCCGGCGAGGCCGAGCACGAGGGCGACGAGCATGGGAAGCAACCTGCGGAGCATGCTCGCGGCTACCTTCCGGGGGCCGGGAGGTTGTCGGGGTCCATGTTGGACAGCGAGCCTGGAGGGCCGAAGCGGTCCTTGCGCTGGTCCAGCGTGCCTGCCTTCTTGATGAGCGCACCCAGCTCCACCACGTCCGGACGACTCGCCAGCGGCTCGCCGATTTCCTGCCAGAGCGCATGGAGCCGCGCCCAATCGAGCGTGCGCGTCCAGTAGGAGCCCCGCAGCTTCTCCGCGAAGGCGGCGGCCACGTACGTCAGCCGCGTGGAGGGAGCGACGCGGGTGGCGGAGGAGCGCAGGACGCTGGAGGGCAGCAGCTTCTGCACGCGGCGCCACATGGTGTTCTCGCCCTCTTCGTAGAGGACACGCAGCGTGCCGAAGGCGATGGCGGGGCCCATCAGCTTCACTTCGTAGACAGCCGTCACCGAAGTGCCCGCCGCCAGCGGCACGGCCACGGGCTCCGCGTCATCGTCGAACGGCTCCGGCGTGGCGGACTGGTTCTCGTACCCCACCAGGCGATAGCGGGCCACGGCCTTCCGGTCGAACTCCAACTGCACGCCCACGTCGGTGAAGTCCTCGCGGGCCCGCACGCTCACGCGCACGACGTGGTAGCCCTTGCGGCTGGGCGACGGGAAGCCCTCCACGTGGATGACGAACGGGCCCACCGCGTCGCCGTCCTCACCCAGTTCGAAGGTGTTGACGAAGTCCTCCACCCGCACGGCCTCTTCCGCCGGCAGGGAGTCGCGCTCCAGATAGCCTCGCGTCAGCGCGTACGACGCCGTGCTCACCTGCAACGTGTACGTGGAGACGCGCTCCTCCTCCGTGTCGATGGTCGGATTGACGCCATGGCCGCGCGTGTCCGAGTCGCGCAGGGGCCTGCTCCCCGGAGTGAAGAAGAGACTCTGCCCCGCCCCCTCGGGCGCGAGCGTCGACGCCTGGGGCAGCGCCCAGGGCGGCGCCCTGTCTCGAATGTCTCCAGCACGGGGGACGACCATCCACGCGACACCATCCGACTCCAGCCGCAGAGGCGGGGCGAACGGCGCCAGCGGCGAGAAGGAATGGGACGCGGTACCACTCGCCACGGCGGGAGGAAGGGGCGAAGCGAGGGGGGACAACTCCACCGACACGGTGAGCGTCTGGCCCGCCTCCACCTTCACATCCACGCGCGTGGAGGCCTGGAAGGACTCCTTCTCGAAGCGCAGCGTGTAGAGGCCCGCCGGGAGCGAGGGGAGCTGGTAGTGGCCCCGCGCGTCCGTCAGCGTGGTGCGCGGCGACGCGAGGGCCGAGGACGCGGCGGAGACCTTCACCCCCGCGAGAGGTTGCTGGCCGCGCGCCTGGAGGACCGAGCCCGACACCGTGCCCGAGCCGCCCTGGGCCCACGCCGACATGGCGAGGCACAGGAGGACGCCGAGCAGGGAGCGCAGGAGAGCGGTCTTCATCGTGGGACCAACGCGGACACCGGGCGGAGCCTTCCCTTCGGATTCAGCCCAGCGTGCCGCAGGTGGCGCCCGGCTTCATCACCGTTCCATCATGGAGCCAGGGCGTCTTGGACGCTCGGCGCTACTTCACCGGAGCGAAGGGCACGTCCAGCACCGGCCGGGACTTCGCGTCGGGCAGGTCGTAGTGCCACCACTCCATGCGGTTGGGAGCGAAGCCCGCGCCCTCCATCGCCTCGCGCAACACCTCGCGGTGCTGACGGGACACCTCGGTGCCACCCGCGTAGCCGTGGTGCGCCGCCGGCGTGAAGGTGTCGAAGGGCGTGGGCATCTCCACTTCCTTGCCCTCCAGCGTCACCATCGTCAGGTCCACCGCCCCACCCCGGTTGTGGTTGGAGCCCTTCTTCGGGTCCGCCACGTAGCCAGGGACGGGCATGATCTTCCACATCTCGTACTGCACCGCGCGGGGCCGATAGCAGTCGTAGACCTTGAGCCGGTAGCCCTTGGGCCGCAGCGCGTCCGCCGCCGCCTTCAGCTTGCGCGCGGACTCCGGCAGCAGCAGGCAGCGCGCCGTGTCCGGGTACACCTGCTTCTTCAGGAAGTTGTCCGCCGTCGCGTACTTCAAGTCGAGCGCCAGGTCCTCCACCACCGTCGTGGCGTCCACGAGCGGCGCGATGTCACCGGGCTTCGCGCCCTTGCCCGGCGTGGAGTTCGACTTCGCCGCCGCGGGCGTCTTCGGTGCCCCGGCATCCTGGGCCGTCGCCTCGCCGCCCACGCACAGCCCCAGCACCACCGCCCAGCCCAGCCGCGTCGTCATGCTCATGCCCCCACCGTGTAGCGCGTCGGGTCCGGGACTCCGGCCTCCTCGAAGCCCTTCTTGCGCAGCACGCAGCTGTCACAGCGCCCACAGGCGAGCCCCTGCGCGTCCGGGTCGTAGCAGGAGTGCGTCATCCCGTAGTCCACGCCCAGGCGCGTGCCCTCGCGGATGATGTCCGCCTTCGTCATCCCAGACAGCGGCGCGTGCACCGTGAAGCTCGCGCCCTCGACGCCCGCCTTGGTGGCCAGGTTCGCCATCTGCTCGAAGGAGCGGATGAACTCCGGCCGGCAGTCGGGATAGCCGCTGTAGTCCACCGCGTTGACGCCGATGTAGATGTCCGTGGAGCCCACCACCTCCGCGAGTCCCAACGCCAGCGAGAGGAACAGCGCGTTGCGCGCCGGCACGTACGTCACCGGGATGCCGTGGCTCATCTCGTCGGCCGGCCGGTCCTTGGGCACGTCGATGTCCGCGGTGAGCGCCGAGCCGCCAATCTGGCGCAGGTCGATGCTCACCACCCGGAAGTCCTTCACGCCCATGGCGGCCGCGACGTCACGGGCCCGCTCCAGCTCCACCGCGTGCCGCTGGCCATACGCCACGGCCAGACACACCGGCTCGAAGCCCTTCGCCTTCGCCATGGCCACGCACGTCGTCGAGTCCAGGCCACCCGAAATCAACACCACCGCACGCTTCGCCATCAGTCCCTCCGGACTCCCTGCACCTTGTACGCCGTCTTGCACGTCGTGGGAGTACACGTACAGGAGCCCGGCAGGAAGACATCTGTCAGCGAACCACACGCCAGGGACACGTCGTAGCCATTCTCCGTGGGGGCCGGCGGGCTGGCGTCGGGGATGCCTCCATCGAACGCGGCGCAGTTGCGGTTGAGCAGGCCCGCCTGGCTGTCGCTGAAGAGGGTGACGTTGAGCGACTCCTCAATCTGCGAGTCCTTGCAGCCGGTGCCACAGGAGGAGCGCGGCGCCGTCGCCTTGAGCTGGGAGTCGACGAGCTGCCCCTCGTACTTCGCCTCGCGGTCGAAGCCCTGCACGGTGAACCAGCCGGCGCCTCCGTCGTCGTTCTTGGAGAACGTGCCCTCGAAGCGGAATACGCCGCCGTCGTCGAGCTGCGCGAACTCCGGCATCGCCGCGTCGCAGGTGGTGTTGGCCGGGTCCAACCGTGCCTCGAACTGGAAGGTGCCCAGGAGCTGATTGCCCGGGTACACGGGGTCCGAGAAACAGGCCATGGCCGTCACGAGCGCGGCGGCGGGGAGGACGGAGAAAGCGAAGTGCTTCAGGCGCATACGGCGCGGAGGCTACACGGCTACCCGACGTCGAGCACGGAAAGGGCCACGGCCCGGAAGGCGCCCCCACGTGCGAGCACCGCGCCCACATCCACCCGCGCCGGGTCACTCCCTCGCACCTCGGCCTCCAGCCGCGCCAGGACGCGCCCCGCGGCGAGCGAGGCGGGGACCGCTCGGAAGGCCGTCACCGCCGCCGCCTCGAAGCCGGGCACCTCGCCGGGACGCGACAGCTTCACGCCGTCCGCGCCCAGCGCGAGCGCCAGCGCGCACAGGTAGCCCAGCTCCACCGTGCCGAAGCACGAGAGCGCACCCGCGCCCAGCACCAGCTCCTCCGCGTTGAGCAGGTACGCCTCCACGCCACCCGACGGGTCCACGCTCACCCGCAGGTGGCTTCCGCCCAGCGACGACAGCATGGGGCGCAGCGCGGAGAAGAGTCGCGGGAAGCGCTCGGCCGTCACCGGCAGCGCATTCGGGGGCAGCGGATGCTCGAAGCCCGTGGGCACTGGCAGCGCGGACACCGTCGCGGCGGGCACCGTCGCCGTGCTGGAAGACAAGGCCGCGCCGACACCATCCGCGCGCTCGGCGGCGTCCCGACGCTCCAGCAGTCGCAGCGCCTCCGCGAAGAGCGTCCAGCCATCCACGTCCAGCGGAGTGGCGCGCAAGAGCTCCGGCCAGACGCGCACCGCGAACGGCGCGCCCTCAATCACCGGAGAGAGCCGCTCGCATGCGAGGCGGAGGACCTCGGCGGACAGGACTCCCGCGTCGAAGAGGCGCTCGGCGAGCCGCGCGGCGGGCGCGATGAGCTGCTCTTCCAGGTAGCCCCGGAGGATGGACTCCAACATCCCGGGCTCGTCGGTGAGCCGCTCGCGCAGCCGCAGCGCCTCGCCCGTGAGGCCGCGCTGCTCCGCGAGCCTCGCGCGGCGGGCCAGCCGCTCCTCGGTCTCCGGCAGCGCCTCCAGCTGTGCGACGGCGTCCGCCACCTGGCCCACGGCCTCGTAGGCATCCGCCAGGCGCTCGCGATGAGGCGTGGCCGCGTCGGGCCCCTCCTCCACCATCAACCGCTCCGCGAGCGACACGAAGACGGCGGGCTCCTTCGACTCGTCCACCAGCGCCAGCAGGTTGCGCAACGCGGGCAGGCTGGTGCCATCCGCGTCCAGCGCGAGCTCGAAGGCCGCGCGAGCCTCGGCGGGCTGGTCCAGCGGACTGAGCAGCAGCTCGCCGTGCTCCAGGTGCAGCGTGGCCCGGGCGCGGGAGTCCTCCTCCACCTCGATGAGCCGCGCCAGCGTGCGCGCGGCGGCGTCGAAGCGGCCCAGCCTGAGCTCCAGCGCATGACGCTCGCGCAGCAACGGCTTGCGACGCGACGTCCACCCCTCGGCGGCCATCAACAGCGCTTCCACTCGCGCCGAATCCGACAGCACGCGCACCCGGCCGAGCACCGCTTCCGAGAGCGCCACCGGGTGCTTCTCCAGCCCCGGCAACAACAGCGTGAGCCGGGTGCCGAAGTTCGCGTCGGACGACAGCTCGTCCAGGGCCCGCAGGCGCTGGAGCACCGGGGCATCCGCCGCGCGGAGGACTTCGTCGCGCAGTGTCACCGCGAAGGCCTCGTCGCGAGAGAGGGAGAGGGCCGCCAGCTCCAGCATCCCTTCCGCGTCGCGCTCGCCACGCAGCCCGTCCGCGAGCGCGGAGGCATGGGCCGCGTCCGTGTCGGGCTGAGCGACGAGGGCCCACAGCGCTTCGCGTGTCCGCGCGGTGTCTCCGGCCTGCGCGGCCATGGCCAGCGCGTCCGTCAGCTCGCCGGCCGCCATGGCGGGCGCGAAGCCCACCTGGAGCGCGCGCGTGAAGGCGCCCAGTCGACCGAAGCGCTCCGCCAACTCCGCGGGCTCGAGGATGTCTGGCGCCTCGGTGGCGATGCGCTCGATGACCTCCAGCGCCTCCCCGTGCTCGCCCGCCTTCTCCCAGAGGTCGGCGGCCTCCAGCAGCAGCGGCGGACGCTCCTCCGGCGAGGCGAGTCGCGCGGCCTGGAGCAGCGCCTTCGCGGCGCGGGGGGCCTCGCCCAGGGCGCGATGCAGGTGGGCGATGCGCATTGCCGCGTCCACGTCCGGCTCGGTCGCCACGGCGGCCTTCGCCGCCTTCAGCGCATCCTGCAACCGGCCCGCGCTCTCGAAAGCCCGAGATGCGGACAGCAGGAGCACCAGTCGCTCGCGACCGGAGACCAGCTCCGCGCGCGCCACCTGTACCTCGGCCCGACGCGCGGGCACATCGCCCAGCAGCTTCTCCAGCTCCTCCAGCGCGATGGCGTAGCCAGCACCCGAGGCACCGCGCTCGACGACGGCCTCGAGCGCCTCGCGGGCCTTCGGCACCTGGTCCGCGTCACGGAGCAGTGAGGCCAGCTCCAGACGCAGGACGGACGCCTCATCCGCGTCCTCCAGGCGCGGCACCAGCCGCTCCAGCGCCTCCAGCAGTCGCGTCGTCTCCCGCCGCTCACGCAGGCCCGCCACCAGCGCACGCAGCGCGGTGACGTCCTCGGGAGCGGCCTCGGCCGCGCGCTGGGTCAGCTCCCAGGCCGCGTCCACATCCGCGAGCGACTCGGCGGCCACGGTGGCGGCGGCCAGCAGCAGCTCGGCGGCGCGCACGCCACCCGCGGCCTCGGCGCCGGACTCGTACACCGCCAGCAGGTCACCGTGACGGCCCAGCGCGCGCAGGCCCGCCACCGCCCGGTCGATGATGGACGCATCCGCCGGACGCAGCCGAGCGAGCGGCAACAGCGCGTCGATGGCGTCCCTCGGGTCGTCGAAGAGGTCCGCCGCGCGGCGGTACAGCACCTCCGCCGTCGCCGTGTCCTCCGCGTACCGAGCGAGCTGCAACGAGGCCCGGTACAGGCCCGGCGCGTTACCCGTGCGCGAGTGCACTTCCGCCAGCAGAGACAGCGCCTCACGGCCGCGCTCGCCCTCCGGCTCCAGTGACACCACCGACTCGAAGGCATCCGCCGCGTCGTGGTACGCGTTCGCGCCCAGCGAGGCATGGCCCAGCCGCAGCCACGTCCGCGCGCGCACCGTCACGGGCAGCGTCTCGCCCCCGGCCGACAGCAGGCGCCGGTCATACGGGCGCGCGGCGGCGGGGCCTCCACTCTGGGCGGCGAGCTCGGCGCGCGCGGACAGCGCCTCCACGTCGTCGCCGGAGCTGGACAGGTATACGTCGAAGGCCTCGGCGGCCAGCAACGCCTCGCCCGCGTCCAGCAGTCGGGTGGCGCGCTCGCGCAGCAACGGCAGCGCTTCCTCGGGAGGCAGGGCCGCGGCGCGCAGGGCCAGCAACTCCGACAGCCGACGCACATCTCCGGCCGCGCGCTCGCGCACACGCTCGAAGGCCTCCGCGCTCGCGGGGCTCAGCTCGAAGGCTCGGTCTTCGCACAGCAGCGCGCGCTCGCGAGCACCTACCGCGCGGAAGGACCGGGCGGCGGCGAGGTAGCTGTCCGCGGCGTCGGCATCCGACTGGCGCTGGGCCCGGCGCAGCATCAACTCCGCGAGCGACTGCGGATCCTGCGTCTCCTCCAGGAAGGCGCGGTGCCGCGAGAAGACGGGCTCGCGGAAGGGGTCGGCCTCCAGCAGCACGGCATCGAACTCGGCCGCGTCCGCGTGACGATTCACCTCGTGCAGCAGCTCCGCGGCCTGCGCGGTGAGGTCCAGGTCATCCGGTCGGGCGGACCGCGCGGCGATGAAGGCGGCGGCGGCGGCATCCGGACGCCCCGCCCTGTCGCGGTACAGCACGGCCGCGCGCTGGAGCAACGCCGCGCGACGCTCCGAGTCCGCCTCGCCCTCGGCGCACTCCTCGTACCAGGCGGCCAGCTCCGCCAGCCGTCCGTCCCGCTCCAGCAGTCGTGCCAGCAGCGTCTCGGCCTCGTCCAGCGAGCGGTCCTGCCGCAGCGCTCCGCGCAGGAAGCGCTCCGCCTCCTCCGTGTCCGAGAGCACGCCCAGGTGCAGCTTCGCCAGCCGCAACCGCAGCGCCGCCGCTTCCTTGGCGTCGTCCAACAGGGGCAGCGCGCGCTCCAGCCAGAGGGCCTCGGCGTCGGCATCGTCCCGGCGCTCCGCCAGCGCCGCGCCCAGTCGCGCGGTGCCCAGGTCCTCCGCCAGCGAGAAGGCGCGGTCCAACGCGCTCTCCGCGGCGGACAGGTCCAGCTTCACGTCGCGCAGCAGCTCCGCGCGCCGACGCTCGCACGCGGCGGCCTCGGGTGCGCGACCCCGCGCCTCCAACAAGTCTCGCGCGTCCGCCAGCGCCCGGAGCGCCTCGTCCGCGCGGCCCGTGGCCTCCGCGAGGCGCGCCTCTTCGTCATAGGCCGCGAGCGTCGCGGCCACGTCGCCCACCTGGAGGCTGAGCGCGGCCACGTGGCGCAGCTCCGCGAGCAGCTCCAGCGAACGCCCCGTGTCGCGATACAACGACGCGAGCTGGAGGCGGAGCGGCAGCGGCGTCTGCGCCATCTCCGCCGCGCGCGCCAGGAGCGACGCCGCCACACCCGCGTCGGCGAGGGCGGCGCGCGCCTTCTCCGCGAGCACCACGAGCCGCCGCACTGTGTCCTCGGAGGGCGCCAGAGCCCGCGCGTGGGTGACGAGCACCTCGAACGCGCCGCGCGGGTCGTCCTTCTCCAACAGCGAGGAGAGACGCTGCACCGCGGGCTCGCACAACGGCCGCTCCAGCAGCAGCTTCCGGTACGCCGCCACCGCGCGCTTCGTCTCGCCCGCGCTCTCCGCCAGCTCCGCCAGCCGCAGCCAGGTGGACTCGGCCGCGTCGGGGTTCGCGGCGAAATCCACCGTCGACGCCAGCGTCTCTTGGAGCGGCAGGGCCTCCAGCACCGCGCCGCGCAGGTAGAGCAACTCCGCCAGCGACGCCAGCTCCGCGCCCCGCGCCGGCACCAGCGAGTGTGCCTTGCGCGCCAGCTTCAGCGCGCGGTCCAGGTCCTGGGCCTCTCGCGCGTACGCGGCGCCCTCGCGAAGCAGCGAGGCGGCCTCGGACGTCGTGGCGCTCTCGGCGGCCGTCTCCAGCAGGGCCGCGGCCTCGCGCAGCTCACCGCGCCCGGCCACCAACGACACCAGCCGGCGTCGCACGTCCGCATCGCCGGGAGCGAACCGCAGCGACTGGCGCAGCGCCGCTTCGGCGGGAGCCGGCTGCTCCAGGCGCTCCAGGTAGAGCGACGCCAGCTCCGAGTACATCGCCGCCGCCTCGGACGGAGGAGCATGAGGCGCCTCGGCCGAGAGCAGCTCCGCCAGCGCGGCCCAGTCCTCCAGGGCTCGCAGCGCGCGCTGCAGGGAGACGGTGGCCTGCGCATGACGCGGTGCCAGCGCCAGCGCGGCCTTGAGGCTCTCCCGAGCGTCCGCGAGCTGTCCGCGAGCTTCGAGCAGCGTGGCGCGAGCGAGCAGGGCCTCGACCCGGCGGGCCGTGGGACCCTGACGCGCGGCCTCGGCGAGCGCGGCGACCTCCTCGTCCGGACGCTCGTCGCGGTGGGCCAGGTCGGCCAGGGCGAAGTAGGCGTCGCAGCGCTCGGCATCCGACGGGGACAGCGCCACGGCGGAGACCAGCGCCTCGCGCGCGAGCCCCCGCTCATCCTTCTCCGACAGCACGACGGCCAGGGCGAGCAGCCGCTCCCGAGCGCGCGTGCCCAGTTGGGCATCGGCGACCACGGCGCGGCGCCACACTTCCAGCTCTCCCGCCTCGTCACCCGACTCGCGTGCCAGCTCCGCCAACGCGAGCAACAGCGCCGCGGGACGACGGGCCAGCTTCGCGGCCTCGGAGAAGTCCTCGCGCGCGGCGGTGATTCGACCGGTGGCGCGGTGGAGTACGGCGCGACGCGCGAGCAGCTCGGCGCGGTCCTCGCCCGTCGCCGACGACACCAGCGCGCCCAGCAACTCCAGGCGCTCGGCCTCCTCGTCCGACGAGCCGGTGCCCGGCGGAGGCAGCAGGTCGAGCAGCGCCTGCGCCGCCCAGGTGTCCTGCGGCTCCTCCAGGCGAAGGCTTCGCAGCGAGTCCACCGCGGCGCCAGCACGGCCGAGGACGAGGGACAGCTCCGCCAGCTCACGACGGGACGCGCGCCGGGGCTCGCCGGACAGGCGCGGCCACAGCTCCACCAGCAGGTCAGCCAGTGCCTCGCGAGCGCCCGCCTTGCGGTGCAGGTTGACCAACTCCACGCGGGCGTCGAGGTCCTCGGGAGCCCGGATGCAGTACTCAGCCAGCAGGCGACGCGCGGAGTCCGTCTTGCCCGCGCGCACGGCGGCACTGGCGGCCTTGCGCGTGAGCGCCACCCGCTCCGCCTCGCGCGGCGCATCCGCGTCCACCGGAGGCAGCGCCAGCACCGCCTCGAAGTCCTCCAGCGCGGCGCGTGCATCGGTGGGCAGCTTCAGCTCACCGCGACGCTGACGCGCGGGCGCGAAGGTCGAATCGCGCTCCAGGGCCTCGGCGAGGAACGCCTCCTCGCGACTGGTACCCGCAGCCAGCAGCGAGGCGCGGTAGAGCAGCTTCGCGCCGGAGCGGGCCTCCGGCACCAGCACGGCGCGACGCGCGTACAGCCGGGCGGCCTCCAGCTTCTCGCCGCGCTCCAGCTCCAACTCGGCCAGCGACTCCAGCACCTCGGCCGCCAGCGGGCCCTGGGGACTCGCCTCCAGCGCGGCCGTCAGGCGCAGCAGCGCGGCGGCCTTCTCGCCCCGCTCCAGCAGGGCGCGAGCGCTCTGGAGGAACAGGGGCGCGGCCTCCTCGGCGCGGTCGGCGCCCATCAGCGCCTGGGCACGTCCCGCCCACAGCTCGGCCAGGGCCTGCGTCTCGCCGGCCTCCGTGTAGAGCGACTCCAGCCGCGCGGCCAGCGTGTCGTCCAGCCGGCGCAGCGGCAGCGCCTGCGCATACGCGGCGATGGCGCCCTCGCGGTCGCCCAACATCTCGCACGCGCGACCGAGCCGGGCGCGCACGTCCGCCAGCTTCTCCGGCGCGGCGGTGCGCGGCAGCGTGGACAGGAGCGACTCCAGCGCGCGTCGGGCGTGCTCGGGGCGCTCGCAGCGCAGCGACAGGTCCGCCAGGTCCAGCAGCACGGCGGAGTCCGGGGCCAGCCGCGCCGCCTTCTCCAGCGACACCAGCGCGTCACCCACGCGGCCCAGGCGGGCCTCCAGCACCCCGGCCAGCTCCCGCAGCGCCGCCGCCGCGAGGCGCTTGTCACCCTGCGCCTCCGCCACCCGCGCGCGCTCCTCCAGCGCCACGGCCAGCCCGGCCATGTCCGCGCGCTTGCGCTGCAGGGCGCACAATTCGCCCAGCGCCGGCAGGTCATCCGGCTCCGCGCGCAGCACTTCCTGGAGGGAGTGCACCGCGAGGTCCAAATCGAAGGCCAGGTCGCGCGCGGCCACCGCGAGGCGGCGGTACTTCTGCGCGCGCTCCTTCACGTCCGGCGCCAGTCGAGCCAGCGCGGACAGGCACCGCGTCAGCAGCGGTCCATCACGCCGCGCCTCGGCCAGGGCCAGCAACGACTCCAGCGCGGGCCGGTGGTCCGCGTCCGCCTCCAGCGCGAGCAGCAACAGCCGCTCGGCCTTCTCCGGCTGCTGGAGTCGACCGCGATACAGCTCACCCGCCTCGGCCCAGGACGCGGCGCGCTTCGCCGGCTCGTCCAGGAGCGCGGCGGACTTCTCCAGCGCGTCGGCCAGCTCCAGCGACTTCCCGGTGATGCGGAAGTACGGAATCAGCTCCTCGAGCGCCACCCCGTCGCGAGGGTCCAGCGCCAGCGCGGACTCGAGGTGCTCACGCGCTCGCGCCGGGTCTCCCAGGCGAGAGCGGTACAGCCGCGCCAGCGCATGATGGCTGGCGTGCGCGGCATGGCGGACGCCCTCGGAGCGAGGCGCGGGACCCGCCAGCTCCAGCGCCTGCTGGTAGCCCGCGAGCGCCTCCTGCAACCGGCCCAGTCCCTCCGCGACGCGCGCGGCGGCGAACAGCGGCTCCGCCTCGCCGGGCAGCAGGGACACCGCCTCGCGGTAGCGCAGGAGCGCGTTCTCCGGCTGCTTCAGGCCCTCTTCCCACACCCGGCCGGCCATCAGGTCGGCGTGGCCCACGCGGTCCAGCTCGTGCCGGGCCATGGACACTTCGCGCAGCCGGTCCAACGCCTTCAGCGCGCGCAGGTGCTCGCCGCCCCGGTGGCACAGCTCACCCAGCAGCAACAGCGCATCCGACTGGTCCGGAGACAGACGCAGCGCGGCCTCGCAGTGCAGGCGCGCTCCGGCGATGTCGTCCTCCGTCTGCGCGCACAGCCGGGCCAGGTGCACGTGTGCGTCGGCGGCCTCATGCGGGTCTCTCGCGAGCGCCGCCAACCGGCGGTAGGCCCGCACAGCGCCCGCCCTGTCACGCGCCTGGTCCGACGCGCGCGCCAGCGCCTTCAGCGAAGGCAGGTGGTCCGGCTTCAGGCCCAGCAGCTCATGCAGCGCCTTCACCGCCACCTGGGGCGCGGTATCGCGAGAGCAGCGGGCAGCGGCCTCCGCGGAGAAGAAGGCCGCGGCCTCCTCCGAGGTGCGACGCGCCAGCGCACACAGCGCCAGGTAGCGCTCGGCGGCGCGGGCACCCTCGCCCCGGCGCTCGCGCACCACGGCCTCGCCCCACAGCGCGGCGGGGCTGCGGTCCCGACGACGCTGGAGCGTGGCGGCCACGTCCAGGGCCAGTTCGTGCGCCTGCGGGTCGGCCACCAGCAGCGACAAGAGCCGCTCGGCGGCGAAGGGGTGAGCCTCCTGCGCGTCTCCGGCCTGGAGGTATTGCTGCCGCGCCTCGGCCAGCCGCCCCTGGGCGATGAGTCCCTCCGCGTCCGCGAAGGCCCGCGCGCCCTCCAACGTCAGGAGCAGCTCCTCGTCCGGCGTGGCTGGAGGAGGCAGACCGCCCGCCGCGAAGCGCAGCTTCAAGCCCGTGCTCGACACCTCGGCGGCGGACAGACGCGCGGTGTCCAGCGACGGCATCTTGTAGCCACGGCTCACCGCCGCGAGCTGACACAGCGCGGGCAGCACCCGCGTGGAGAAGCCGGAGGCGCCGCGCACCTCCACGTCCGGCACCAGCGCCAGCGCGCCCACGGCGGCGGACAGAAGCCCCGGCACCTGCACCGACGGCGTGGAAGAGAAGCCGTACAGGCGCACGTCGTAGAGATAGACGGCGAGCTTCTCGCCATCCGCGTCGAAGGCCACCTTGAACGTGAAGGGCGTGCGCTCCGGCGCGGGCAGTCGGCCCTGCCCTTCCAGGTACCCGGGACGGAAGTGCAGCCGCAGCTCCTCGAGGCCCGCGAGCCGCCCCGCCAGCTCCGCCACCCGCCGCGTCACCAGATCCGCGTCGACGGACAGCTCCAGGAAGCCGAAGTGCAGCTTCTTGCGCTGATAACGCGTGGCCCCGGCGCTGACGTTGAAGGGGAAGCTGACGTCCGGAATCTGGAGCGCGAAGTCGGAGATGCGCAGGCCCGGAACGACTTCGAGCGCCGGGAAGCCCACGAACGCCCTGCGGTCCAGCAGGCGCAGCTCGGGCGTAGCGGCGCGCGCGTCGGGCGCCGCGGTGGGCTTTAGGGAGTCGCTCTCGTTGGCCATCGCGGGAGCCTGGAAACTACCACGGCCTCCAAGCGCCCGAAATTTATGACAATCCCCCGCCCGGGGGGCAGCCGGAGGGGCTTGGCGACCCCAGGGCCGCATGCGTTGTTCGTCATGCGCGCCGGGGCGAAGTCGGACAATATGCGCCCGGCGTGCTGGCTCCCGACTCCCTCGTCCTCGACGGTCGCTTCCGTGTACTCCGTCCATTGGGTTCGGGCGGAATGGGCGAAGTGTACCTGGGTGAACAGGTCTCCTTGGGCCGCAAGGTGGCCATCAAGGTCCTTCACCACGACCTCAACGCGCAGCCCGGCATGGCCGAGCGCTTCAAGCGCGAAGCCCGCCTCCTCTCCGCTGTCGAGCACCCCTCCGTGGTGCACATCGTCGACTTCGGTGAGTCCGGCGACCACGCCTGCCTGGTGATGGAGTTCGTGGAGGGCGAGAGCCTGTACGACGTGCTCACCCGGGGCGCCATGCCGCCGGGCCGCGCGCTGCCGCTGCTCCATCAGCTCGCGGAGGGCCTGGCCGCCATCCACGACAAGGGCATCATCCACCGCGACTTGAAGCCGGAGAACGTCTTCATCTCCCCCGGCGCGCGCGGCGAGCAGGCCCGGCTGTTGGACTTCGGCATCGCCCGGCTGGTGGAACCGGACGCGCAGAGCAACGTCAGCCAGGTGGGCGTGGTGCTCGGCACCCCGGAGTACCTGTCGCCGGAGCAGGCGGTGGGCGCGAAGGTGGACACGCGCAGCGACCTCTACACCTTCGGCGTGCTCATCTACCGCGTGCTGTCGGGGCGGCTCCCCTTCGAGGGCCCGCAGGCGCGGCACTTCCTCGCGCAGCACGCCTCCCACGCCCCACTCCCACTGGACCGGGCGGCGCCCTCGCTGACGCGCTACATCGGCCTGTTGTCGCTGGTGATGCGCCTGTTGGAGAAGAACCCGGCGAAGCGACCCCAGAGCGCGCACGAGCTGGCGGATGCGCTGGCCGCCGCGCACTCGTCGCTGTCCGCCTTCACGCCTGGACTGGGGACTCCCGCCTACGTTGGCGCGCCCACCACCACCACGCCCTCCGGCACGTCCGTCTTCGGCGCGGGAGAAGCGACGAGCACCGGTGGCCCCAGCGGGACGTCCGTCTTCGGCGCGGGAGACGCGGCACCCGCGCCGCTTCCGAGCCGGACGAGCCAGCGCACCGCCGCCTTCGGCCTGGAGTCCTCGCCGGGCACGGACAGCGCGTCCCCCTCGCCCTCGGCGATGCGCACGGGCACGGCGGCGTTCGGGACGAAGCCCACGCTGTCCGGCAGCACGTCGACGGTGAAGCCGCAGAACCTGACGGTGATGCTCACCGACATCCAGGGCTTCACCGAGCGCACCAGCCGGCAGACGCACGAAGAGAACGCGCGGATGCTGGAGACGCATGACCGGCTGTTGATGCCGCTGGTGAGGGAGCACGAGGGACGGCTCGTGCAGAAGCGCGGAGACGCGCTGCTGGTGGTGTTCCGTTCGCCGACGTCGGGCGTGTTGTGCGGCATGGCCATGCAGGACCGGCTGTGGCGGCACAACCAGGCGCTGTCCCCCGAGGAGCGGCTGCACGTGCGCGTGTGCCTGCACGCGGGCGAGGTGCTGCTGACCTCCGACACCGTGCTGGGCGAGCCCATGGAGGTGCTGGAGACGGTGGAGCACGTCGCCGCCGCGGGCCAGGTGACCTTCACGGAGGCGGTGAACCTGGCGCGCAACCGCGCCGAGGCGGAGGTCGAACCCTGCGGCTCCATCACCCTCCCCGGCCGCGAGGAACAGCTCCAGCTCTACCGCTGCCAGCAGGTGGAGGAGGGACCTCCCTTCGGCAGTCGCTTCGAGAAGCAGAACGCCCTCGCGGTGCACCTGGCGCCGGCGGTCCAACGGACTCGCGCGGCGCTGGCGCCCATCTCCCGGGGGATACAGGCCGTCTCCAGTGCGCTGCGCTCGGGCAAGGCGCGACTGGGCACGGGCCTGACCCGCCTCAACGCGTTCCTGACGGTGCCGCCCAAGGTGAAGGAGGGCGTGAACAAGGCGGTGCTGCTGGCGCGTGCGCAGCCGCGCGCGACGATGGCCGTGCTCGGAGCCGTGGTGCTCCTGAGCGGCGGAGTGGCCATCGTGCTGCATCTGAACAGCCCCGCCGTGCGCGCCATGTCGCTGCTCCAGGAGGGCAAGAAGGACGAAGCGCTGGCGCTGCTGAACGAGACGTCGAACGAGGAGCAGAAGCAGGCTCCGGTGCGGCGCGCCCTCGCGGCCACCCACCACGCCCTGGGCAACCACGACAAGGAGCGGGTACTGCTCACCTCGCTGGACCCGGACGGCCGCGCCTCGGTGGAGGACTCGCTGCTGGATGGGCTCGCGGAGGACTTCGGCGGCGGCGACAACGACAACTCCAAGGGCAGCACCAGCGACCTGCGCAGGCTGCTGAGCAACCTCCCGAAGGAGCGGGTTCGCCCGTACTTCGAAAAGCTCATCCAGGGCGAGTACTCACCGAAGCAGTGGGGCGCACTCCGCTACCTGGAGTCCGCCAAGCTGACGGAGGGAGTGGACCTGGTATTGGCCTACTCGAAGGCCCTGGAGGCGAAGGAGTGCAACGTGCGCAGACTCGCCGCCAGTCGGCTGGGCGCGCTGGGCAACATGGACGCGGTCCCCGCCCTCATCCGGCTCGCCGAGCTGAAGGAGACCAAGGGCGACTGCGGCCAGGGCGAAGCGAACAAAGCCATCAAGGCGCTGAACAGGAAGGGCGGCTGAAGCCCGGGCGGTGAGTCACCGCCCGAGCCTCCGGACGTGCTCAGTCGTCGTGCCGGGCGTGGCCCTTCTTCTTGCCACGGCCATGGTGGTGGTCGTCGTCATCCCAGTCGTCATCATCCCGGTCGCCACGCCGGGCCTTCACCTTCTCGTCCACCTTGAGCAGGTTGCGAGAGAAGGCGTCGTAATCCAGATGCAGATGGCCTTGTGCCCCGGGCGCCGAGGCGAAGAACTTCACCTTCCAGACGTCGTTGCCCGTCCGGTGCGCTTCCTTGAGCCGGCAGTCGAACCGGCGCGCGCGACACTCGCCGAAGCCCCGGTCCACCGCCTCCTTGTAGGACATGGCGGACGGACGAGGAGGAGGACGTGAAGGCGCGGGGCGGGGCGGTGAGCGCGAGTGGACGACACAGCCCGACGCGAGCAGCAAACCACCGACAAGCAGGGCGATTCTCATGCCCGCCATGACGCACCAACCGCGCGATGCTTCAAAGCCACGCGGGGTGCGAGGCACCGACTGGAAATCTACAGTCCGTCGGGAGAGGCGAAGGCCACGAACAGCTCGCCCGTGAGATACGCGCGTCCGCCCTTCGTCGCGGGCCGCAGGAAGTCATTCACCACGGGTCCGCCCTGCGCGAGCTGGTGCTTCTCCGGATACGACAGGTTCATCCGGCTGCGGGCCACGCCCTTGCTGCCCCGGTGGATGAAGGTGACGGTGCCGTCATCGGCCACACCCTCCACCACGCCGATGTGGGTCATCCCGTCATTGCGGCGGCCATCGCGATTGCGGTCATACGTCTCGCGGAAGAACACGAGGTCCCCGGGGCGCGGCGCGCGGTGATGCAGCCGCTTGCCCTCCGTGGCGCGACGGAAGATGGCGGACACGGCGTTCTCACCGGCCTGGAAGCCATGCGCCACCAGGTCGATGCCGGCGGAGAGATAGGCCAGGCGCACGAAGCCGGAGCAGTCATTGGGCATGCCCCGGCTGACCTTCGCGAGGTTGCGCTCACCGACGAGTTGCATGGAGCGCGTCACGATGAGCCGCGCCAGTTGCATCGGCGTGCGGTACGCATCCCAGAAGCCCGCCGCCAGGTCCGTGGACGGAGGGACGACGAGCGCGACGGCCTCCAGCGCGGCCGCGATGACGCCCGTCACCAGCGGTCGCTCCTTCTCCTCGGAGACGACGGTGGCCACGACGCGCGGAGCCACCTCGGCCTTCGGCGCCGCTGGCGCGTCGGACTTCACCGGGGGCGTCTGTACGTTCGCCGAAGTCCCGACCTCACCCGGTGCCACCGAGCCCACATCCTCGGCGTGGACCATGCTGGACGGCTCGGTGGAGGGCGCCGCCACGACCTGCTCGGTGGGTGCCACCGCCGCGAGTGGCGCCACCTCCAGGGCGGCCCCGACGTCGCGGGACTGCACGGTGGCGCAGCCGAAGAGGGCACACAGCGGAACGGTGGCGAGCAGGCGAAGACGGGACAACCGGAGGCCCTTCCGAAAGTTGGCGCCGCATTCAATCCCACGTTTTTGGGGGTCCCGCCAAGAACTCGAAGTGTCAGCCCTCCCAGGTGGACAGCAGTGCGCGGACCCGCGCGTACCTCTGGAGGAGTGCGGCGCGGTGGGCGCTGAGCAGCACCATGGAGCCGATGACGACGAGGCCCAGGACGAACAGCGACGCGGCGGCGATGCGGTGGTCCCTCATGCCGAAGCGCACCAGGTTCGCCACGATGCACGTCACCATGAACGCGGTGCCCAGGTACACGTAGGAGCGGATGCGCAGGGCGATGCCGAAGCCCACGCCCACCACGCAGAGGAACACGCACAGCAGCATGGCGCCGCCGTCGTTGAACATCAGCGGCTTCCACGCCCCCGCCACGTAGATGACGGTGACGGCCAGCGCGCGCAGCCGTGCGTAGGTGTCCTCGTCGACGGCGCCTCGGAACACGCGCAGCAGCGCGAGCAGCGAGAGCCCCGCGGGGATGACGTAGAACTGCGGCTCACCGTTTCCGGTGCCCTGCCACACGAGGTAGAGCGCCACGTTGAAGGCCACCACCGACGCGAGCGAGGCCACCCCTCTGCGCGTCGGGTGCGACGCGAGCGCGGCGAAGTGCGCGGCATGGCCCACGAGCAGCGCGGCCACCTGGAGCGGCTCGCTCCACGGCGCGGAGAACAACCCCGCCAGCGGGAAGAGGAACGCGCCCCACAGCGCGGGCCTGCGGAAGACAACGAGGCTGGAGCCCTCGCGCTGCACGAAGAAGTAGAGGCCCGTGAAGAGGGCGCCGCCCACGAGCGCCGCGAGGCTGTCCCCGGTGCTCGGGTTGGCCCCCATGCCCAACAGGCGCACGGAGAGGTAGCCCAGCACGAGCACGGCCTGGGCGAGGAACGCCGCCGGCTCGTCCTTCTCCACGGCGGCGTGGCGAACCAGCGCGACGAACAGCACCGCCAGCGCCGTGCAGGCCACCAGCGCCTCGCGCAGCGCGTCTCCCGTCGCCCCCAGCATCGTCAGGCCGAGCAGGACCTCGCTGAGCGCGACGACGGTGAAGCCCAGCCCCACGCCCCGACGCACCTTCGCGCCCGCCACGAACAACGCCAGCGCGGCGAGCACGGCGCTGGCCGCGCCGAAGTGCGGGAGGATGAACTCCGAGCCGCGCCCGGATGAGAACACCGCGCCCAGGTGCATCAGCGCGCCGTGCGCCGCCGCGAGCGACGCCAGCCAGCCCACCACCTCGCGCTCGCGCCGACGCCACACCACCGTCCACGCGGAGGCGAGACCGAAGAGGAAGCACAGCGGCGTCGCCACGTGCTTCAGGTCATTCAGCGTGGCCAGCGACAACAGGGCCAGCACCCAGCCACCATGGTGCAGCGAGGCCCCGACGCGAACCCCTCGCTCGTCGAGCACCATGCCACTCACGCACAGCACCAGGCCCGCGCCGCTGATGACGGCGGGCAGCCACAACCACGGCACCGCGGCGACCAACGAGGCCGCGAGCAATCCGATGGCCACGTTCGCCATCCACCGCTCGCGGGCGAACATCAACACCAGCGACGTGAGGACCGCGCCCGCCGCCATGGGCGCCGAGAGCGCGCCCGGCCCCGCATCCACCAGTCGGCCCAGGAGCAGCAGCGCCAGCGCTCCGGCGCTTCCCACCCACAAGGGCTCGCTCCAGGTGCCCTCCAGCCCGGGCGTCAGCTTCGACGCCACCGCGCTGAGCGCACGCTGCACGGCACCCGCCTGACAGACGGCGGACAACAGGCCCACGCCCAGCGCCACCGCGACGAAGGCGAGCCCCGTCTCCGGCCTCCACTCCAGGAAGCGATGCGTCTCCGTCTGCCCCACTGTCGCCAGCGCGAGCACCCAGACGGCGGGCACCAGCAGCCACCGGCGAGACAGCAGGAACGCGGACGCCGCCACCACGGCCGCCAGTCCCACGAGTCGTGGCTGCGAAGGCACATCCAGCACCGGCACCACCGCGACGGCCAGCGCGGTGATGACCGCGGCGCGCCGCAGGTAGACATCCGCCGGGCTTCGGAAGAAGGCCCACAGCGCGGACGGCGCATGGTGCTCGGCCAGCGCCACGGCGAGCAGCAGGACGGTGACGACGGGCCGTGCCTCCGGAATGACGAGCAGCAGGAGCGCGGCGCCACACACGCGCATGAACGGGCGAGGCCCTGGCATCAGCGCCAGTGACGCCGTGAGGAAGTACACGGACACGGGCTCCATCCACGGCGACATCAGCATCATCGAGGTGAGGCCGGCGAGGCTCACCTGCATCCACATGGACAGCGTGTCACTGTCCACCTGCTCCCGGGAGCGCATCAGCAGGGAGCTGAACGCGGGCAGGTGCGCGGCGGCCCGCGCCACGGCCAGCGACACCAGCGGCAGCGCGTACGCCCAGGTCGGCGGAGCACCGCCCATCGCCAGGAAGCCGGCGAAGGCGTACGGCACCGAGAGGCTGGCCAAGAAGGGCTGCCGGTTGGCGCGCGTCCACAACAGCGGAAGCAGCATGGCGCCCGCTACCATCCACGCGGGATGCGCGTCGTCCCAGCCCACCACCACGAGGGCCAGCACCAGGGCCGACGCCAGCGTGGCCACCCCCGCGAAGCGCTTTCCGCCCGTGCCCACGGCCAGCACCGCTGGAACCTCCTCCGCCACGGCCAGCACCGCCAGCACGGCGGACAACCCCAGCAGCGCCAGCGGCCCCTCCGAATACAATCCCATCGTCGCGTACAGCGCGGCCACCGCGACGCTGAACCCGGCCGGTATCGCCCGAGCGGTGAGCAGGGCCGCGAACGCCGCGCCGACCAGGAACAAGCCCTCCTGGGAGTTCCGTGCCTGCTCCACGGCGACCAGCGGGAAGATCCACGTCACCACGGCGGCGGTGATGGTGCTCGCGCTGCGACCCCAGCGCGCAGCGCAGAGTGAGGCGCCCAGGCCCCAGAGGATGAACAACCCCAGGGACATCCCCGGCTTCATCATTCCGTGCCAGGGCGCGTAGAAGTTCGAGATGTCGGGGAGCAGCGCGAAGGCGCCGAGCACCACCGCCAGGGGCCGGACGCCACGCAGTATGCGCGACGACACGGCGACGGCCGCCGAGGAGAGGAGCACCACCATGCCCAGTCCGCTCACCTCGCCGATGACGCCGGACGCGAAACCGAACACCGCGTAGAAGACGGCGACCACGCCCAGCAGACGCAGCACCCTTCCGCGCTCGGCGAGCACCGCCAGGGCCAGCGCCACGAAGACCAGCGAGAACGACATCGCGGTGGAGGACACCTGGACCGCGAACTTCGGAACGAGGGCCGCCACCAGCAGGGCGGCATAGGCCAGGGCGTACTCGTTCCGGAGCGTCCACGCGACGATGAGCATGCTCACGGCGCACAGCACCGCGCCCGTCATGCCCAGGAAGCTGAAGTCGCGGAAGAGCCCCAGGCAGAAGCCCCCGGTGGCCACGAGGCCCACGATGGGCGAAAGCAACGCGCGCGTCCGCGCCGTGCACACCGTGCAGACACCCGCGAGCGCGAGCACCAGCAGTCCGGACACGACGGAGGTGGCTGGATTCGAGAGCACGCTGACGCCCAACACCGGCACCAGCAGCGACAGCAGCGCTCCGACCACCTTCAGGTTGAAGCGGTCCACCAGCAGGCCGGTGGCCAGACACACGATGGACAGCCCGAGCGCGCTCCAGAAGGCCGGGCGCATGTCGGGCCCCGCCATGCCGTAGAAGGTGAAGACGACGCTGGCCACGGCGGTGGAGCGGAACAGCACCTCCGCGAAGGCGATGTCCCGTGCATTGCCCGTGCGCTCACCGCGCCACAGGCGCGACACCGCGAGCACGACGCCCGCGAGCACGAACGGAAGCGCCGTCAGGGCGCCGTACTGCACGGGCAGCTTGTCCGCGACGGGATAGCCCAGCGAGGCCTTGAACGCCTCAAGCAGGCGCCTCAGGGGCCCGGGAACGAGCTGCCCGCTGGTGGCATAGGCGAAGTAGGACGCCGCATAGGCGGGGTACACCCACGGGAGGCGACCGATGGCTCCGCGAGCCAGGGACACCAGCGTCCAGGTGAGGATGGCGGCGGTGATGAAGAAGGTCGGCGGCGGCGCACCGATTGCGGCCACCAGACACATCACCTGAAGCGAGGCCACACCCAGGGCCAGCGGGTCCGCCGCGCGCTCGGGAGGAAGCGAGCGGAAGCGCTGCGCGGCGGCGAGGACGAACGCGATGAAGGGCGCGTAGACGCTCACCTCCGGCGGGGTTCCGGCCGCGGCGAGCGCCACGTGGAGGCGAACGGCGTAGATGACGAGCAGGTAGAGCGACGCGCCCAGGGCGAAGGTGAGCGCGGTGCCCTCGCGCGGCTTCGGCACGGGCCGGGAGGACAGGAGGAAGAAGAGGACGCACGGCAGGATGTTCAGCCACAGCGCGGCGCTCCCGAGCTTCGCGGCCAGCGGCGCCAGCCCCATCATCAGCGTGCTCGCGATGAGGGCCACCTGGACGAAGGGACGGGAAGGCGCGTCGTACGCATCCGCGGGCTTGCGCACGAGGAAGGCCGCGCCCACGGACCAGCCGAGCAGCAGCGGGATGAGCGTCATCGTGTTGACGCCCCCGAGGTTCAGCGCATCTCCGAACTCCAAGGGCCCCAGCGCGATGCCGACGAGCGGCGCGGACGCGGAGCCGATGATTCCCAGCATGCGCCCGGCACCGCGCAGCTCCTCTTTGCGGGCGAGGTAGCCGCCCAGGAGGGAGAAGCCGGCGGAGGAGACCGTCGTCATGAGGAAGACGATGAGCGAGCGGTGGACGGAGGAGATGCCCGCCCAGCTCTCGAAGACCAGATAGACGGTGCTCGAAAGGATGAGGAAGGCGCCGATGAACCACGGAATGCGCTCGTAGAGGAACGGCTTCCACACCGTGCTCCACGTGGAGACTTCCTCGACGAGTCGCGCCGTCGCGCTCCGGGGCGGAGGCGCCTCGAACGAAGGCTGCGAGGGATTCTCCGGCAGCGGATGCGCATCCGCCCCAGGCCGCGTCGGAGGACGCACCCGACTCTGGGCACCCGAACGGGCCTCTTGGGATTCAGCCCCTGTCTGCGAGTCGGAGGCCGGACCATGAGGTCCCGACGCGGCACCATGTCGCGAGGACCGCGCCGCCTCCACGGAGGCCGCCAGCAGTCGCGCCGCTTCCTCGCCCTTGACCACCGAAGCGCCCGACGCCGCCCGCGCCGCGCTCGCTGCCGCGGCGGCTTCCCGCGCCGCCTCATCCCGCGAAACCACCAGACCCTGCAGGCCAGCGTCCTGCTGCGAGGCGACGGAAGGCTCCACGACATCCGAAGCCGCGAAGTTCGTCACACCCGCGCGCGCCAGCTCCTCATCCGAGAGCCCCGAGACTGAGAGATGCGCCGCATCCGCCCGAGCCACTTCCTCGCCCGAAGCCGAGAAGCCCGTCACATTCGCGTGCACCGCTTCCACGTCCGAAGCGTCCGCGACCGCGTGATGCCCCACGCCCGCCTCGGCCGAGCCCGCCATCTCCGGCGAAGCCATCGCGACAGGCGCGGGAGACTCGGCGAGCACGGACAGGAGGATTCGAGACTGACGCTCGTAGCGCTCCGAGAGGAAGCGCCGGACGTTGGAGGGAACCTCCGAGGTATCCCAGCGGGTCAGCTCGGACAGGAGGAAGTGGACGTGAGCAAGCTCCGCTTCCAGCTCGGAACGGGGGCGCGAGGTCATCGCCGTGCCACACATGGCGCACTGGCTGAAATGACCCAGGCGCTCCTGTCGGCAGTCAGGGCAGTACATGGGGTTCCCCCTCTACAACGGACATGCCACGCAGAATGCCCGGGTTCTCCCACGGGAGGAAACCGGACCATCGACTCCAGGTGCGTCGGTCGTGTGCCACCTGTGCAGCCGGGTGCACAACAGGTGCGTGCACCCCGACGCACCCGTCAGGCCCCTGGGTCCCGCTGGCCCTCGGCCCCCTTCCATGAAAACGTCATCCCCGCATGAGCACAGACGAGCTGCGACTGCGTCCCATCCAGGTTGAAGACAACCCTCACGTCGCCGCCATCATCCGCGCGGTGATGCCGGAGTTCGGCGCGGATGGCCCCGGCTTCGCGCTGCATGACGCCGAGGTCGACACCATGACCGCCGCCTACGCGCATCCTCGCCACGCCTATTTCGTGGTGGAGCGCGCGGGCAAGGTGCTGGGCGGCGGAGGCATCGCGCCACTGCAAGGGGGTGACCCCAGCGTGTGCGAGCTGCGCAAGATGTACTTCCTGCCCGAGGTCCGAGGACTGGGAGCCGGCGAGCGCATGGTGCGCCGCTGCCTCGACTTCGCCCGGGAGGCGGGTTTCCAGCGCTGCTACCTGGAGACCTTCGCTTCCATGACCCAGGCCCAGAAGCTCTACCGACGCCTGGGCTTCGAAAAGCTCTGCGCCCCCATGGGAAGCACCGGGCACTTCGGCTGCGACCACTGGTACGCGCTGGACCTGACGAAGCCGAGCGCCTGACGCGCCCCCTGCCCCACCACCGGACAGGAAGCACCCACGAGCCCCCGCATCAACAGGCCCTCACCTTCCCTCGAAACCCAGGGAGGCGAGGGATGTCGACGGCACCTCGAAGAAATCGCAGGGCCCCGTCCAGCACGAGCCCGCGGACCGCGCGCGCGAAACCCACCCCAGGCGTCGTCACGGAGCCCGAGCCGCGGCCCGACAAGGTCCCCTTCGACATCGACGACGTGCTGGCGCGCGTGCGCGAGTCGGTGCGCGACTTCGCGGACGCGGCGATGTTCGCGCTCTCCGCACGAGGCCACGACAGCCTCTTCGAGCAGCTCGTCGCCTGCATCCTCTCCATCCGAACCCTGGATGAAGTGAGCCTGCCCGCCGCCCTCGCGCTGCTCCAGCGCGCCTCCACTCCGGAGGCCCTCGCGCGCATGAGCCCCGACGACATCGACGCCCTCATCCGCGCCGTCACCTTCCACGAGGCCAAGGCGCACCAACTCCACGCCATCGCCGTGCGCACCCGGGACGAGTTCGGAGGCACCCTGCCCTGCGACGCCCAGGTGCTCCAGTCCTTCAAGGGCGTGGGCCCCAAGTGCGCGCACCTGGCGCTCGGCATCGCGTGCGGCCACGAGGCCATCAGCGTGGACATCCACGTGCACCGCGTGACGAACCGCTGGGGCTACGTGAAGGCCCGCTCCCCCGAGGCGACGATGGCCGCCCTGGAGACGCAGCTCCCGCGCAAGTACTGGGTGGAGCTGAATCGCCTGCTGGTGCCCTTCGGCAAGCACGTGTGCACGGGCTCGCGGCCCAAGTGCTCCACGTGCCCCGTGCGCGACGCCTGTCGTCAGGTCGGCGTGACGAACCCGCGCTGACCGTCAGCGGTCATGGCCCACCAACTGGGTCGCCCTGCGAGCCAGTCGTCGCCACGGGTTGGTGCGGCCGCCGTTCTCCAGGGAGATCTCCTTGGAGACACGCAGGTCCTTGGCCCAGCAGCGCTCCATCTTCCGCACGAACTCCGCGTCGTTGATGACGAGCGAGCCCTCACCCAGCTTGTTGAGCGACAGCGAGTCCAGGTTGGTGGAGCCCACCACCGCGAGCCAGTCATCCACGAGCATCGTCTTCGCGTGCATCATCGACGGCTGGTACTCGTAGATGCGCACGCCCGCATCCAACAGGCGCTCATACGTGGAGCGCTGCGAGGCGCGGATGACCTTCACGTCGTGGATGGGCCCGGGCCCCAGGACGCGAATCTCCACGCCCTGCCGGCACTTCTCCTCCAACTGCTCCAGAATCTCGTTGGGTGGAGAGAAATACGCGTTGGCAATCCAGAGCCGCTCGCGAGCGGCGGCGATGACCATGCGCACCATGCGCTCCGCGTCGGTGATGCCCAGCTTGCCCGAGCTCTCCACGAAGCACGCCTCGGCATCGCCCACCAACATAGGCTCCGGGAAGGTGCTCGGCGGCAGCAGCCCTCCGCCCGCCTCCTGCCAGTACCGCGAGAAGGTGAGCTGCATCTCACGCGCGGAGGGGCCCTCGACGCGGACACTCGTGTCGCGCCACTCCTCGGGGGCCTGACCGTTGCCCTCCCAGACCTTCCAGAAGCCGAAGCCGCCCGTGTAGGCGATGCGCCCGTCGACGACGACCAGCTTCTGGTGCGTGCGTCCCAACAGCCGCCCCATCACCTTGCCCGCGAG
This sequence comes from Myxococcus sp. AM011, assembly GCF_013372595.1. Taxonomy (NCBI): domain Bacteria; kingdom Pseudomonadati; phylum Myxococcota; class Myxococcia; order Myxococcales; family Myxococcaceae; genus Myxococcus; species Myxococcus sp. AM011. The sequence goes on along the minus strand of NZ_JABXEM010000035.1, from coordinate 12,032 downwards.
CAGCCGGTAGTAGTGCACCTCCACGCCGGCCTCACAGAGGACCTTCTCGACCTTCTGGTCGAAGTCCTTGTCGCCGCGAAGCTCCTCACTGCCCACCGGGTCCACCACCACGCGGCACGCCACTCCCGCGCGGGCGCGCTCCACCAGCGCCGCCACGATTCGGTCCGACACGTCACACGGTCGCCAGATGTAGACCATGATGTGGACGCTCTCCCGCGCCGAGCGGATGTCCTCCAACATCCGGTCGAAGACCGCGCCGTTGTCCAAGAGCTCCAGCTTGTGCCCCGGCATCAGCGCGGCGCCCGTGGACTGATAAAGAGAGAACGAGAAGCCCTGGGGCCCGGGAGGCAGCACATACGGGCCATGCATCTCGTGCTCGCTGCGCTCCCGCGCGCCGTCGAAGCCGTGGGCTCCGGGCTGGGGAAGAATCTCGATCTCCGACAGGTCCTGGGACTCGTCCATGACGTGGCAAGCTAGGAACACTTCCTCGCCCCGGCATGCAGGGCCTGCCCGCCTGCCCGACAGCCGAGCGCTCTCTTCCATTGCCGCCCGGCGCCATGCTGGCCACACTGCGCCCGTTCCCTCGCCTGATGGAGTACCGACCATGGTGGAAGAGATTCGTCCAACCGCGAAGGAGCTGCTGTCGCTGCCGCGCCTCGCGCCCCTGGTGCCCATGCTGTACGTGGCCTGGACGGACGGAGAGCTGACACACGCGGAGATTCGGATGCTCGGCGCCGCCGCCCGCGCCCAGCCCTGGTTGGACCTGCGCTCCACCACCGTGCTCGCGCGCTGGTTGGACCCGCTGCTGCCGCCCACGTCGAACGAGCTGGCCCTGGTGCGCGAGCACATCCGCTCCGCCGCCGCGCGCCTGTCGCTCAGCGCCCAGGACAGCCTCGCGGAGCTGGGCGCGAAGCTGGCCGAACTGGTCTCCGGTACCACGGAGCTCCCCCCCTCCGTCCCCGAGCTGGTGCGCGCGCTGGCATCAGTCGAGGCGGTGCTGGGCGTCTCCAGCCGGGATGCGGTGCGCGCCCTCGTCCCCTCCGCCGGGCACGAGCCGCGCCGCATCGGCCCCACCGAGCCCACCTCCTTCGCGCCCGAGGCGCTGCGCGCGGTGCTGGACCGCAAGTACCCGGACGTCCGCGCGAAGGTGCGCACGTGGCTGGAAGACCCGGCCTTCCGCCAGCAGCCCACGCTGGACACGGCGAAGCAGCGCGAGCAGACCTTCACCTGGCTCAAGCAGCTCGCGGACGAGGGCCTGGGCCACATCGCCTTTCCCGAGGGTGACGAGGCGGGCGCGGACCTGGGCGCCTTCATCGCCGCGTTCGAGACGCTGGCGCTCTTCGACATGAGCCTCGTGGTGAAGGCGGGCGTCCACTTCGGCCTGTTCGGCGCGAGCATCCTCTTCCTCGGCACGGAGCGGCACCACCGCGAGTACCTGCCGAAGGTCGCCACGCTGGAGCTGCCCGGCTGCTTCGCGATGAGCGAGCTGGGCCACGGCTCCAACGTGCGCGACGTGGAGACGGTGGCGCGCTACGACGCGGAGGCCGGGAACTTCCTGGTCCACACGCCGACGGAGTCCGCGCGCAAGGAGTGGATTGGCAACGCCGCGGTCCACGGCCGCATCGCCACGGTGTTCGCGCAACTGGAAGTCGGCGGCAAGGGCCTGGGCGTGCACGCCATCCTGGTGCCGCTGCGCGACGCGCGGGGCCAGCTGATGCCCGGGGTGCGCATCGAGGACTGCGGCCGGAAGATGGGGCTCAACGGCGTGGACAACGGCCGCATCTGGTTCGACCACGTGCGGGTGCCTCGGGAGAACCTGCTTGACCGCTTCGGCCAGGTGAACGCCGAGGGCGAGTACACCAGCTCCATCCCCAGCGACGGCCGGCGCTTCTTCACCATGCTGGGCACGCTGGTGGCGGGCCGGGTGAGCGTGGCGTGCGCGTCCTTGAGCGGGGCCAAGAGCGGGCTGACCATCGCCGTGCGCTACGGAGACATGCGCCGGCAGTTCGGTCCTCCGGGCGCGCCGGAGGTGCGGCTCCTGGACCACCAGACGCACCAATTGCGCCTGCTCCGGCCGCTGGCGAAGACGTACGCGCTCGACTTCGCGCTGGAGTACCTGGTGGAGCGCTACGTGAAGCGCACCGAGGAGGACGCCATGGAGGTGGAGGCGCTGGCGGCGGGCCTCAAGGCGTATGCCTCGTGGAACGTGACGTCGGTGCTCCAGGAGGCGCGCGAGGCGTGTGGAGGCCAGGGCTACCTGGAGGCCAACCGGCTGTCGGGGCTGAAGGCGGACACGGACATCTTCACGACCTTCGAGGGCGACAACACGGTGCTGATGCAGTTGGTCGCCAAGAGCCTGCTGACGGACTACCGGCAGCGCTTCGAGGACGACCGCGTCTTCGCGGTGCTCAAGCTCATCGCCGAAAGGGCCACCGCGGTGGCGGACCGCAACCCCATCGCGGCGCGGCGCACCGGCAGCGAGCACCTGCGCGACAGCGAATACCAGCTCCGGCTCCTGCGCTACCGCGAGGAGGACCTGCTGGCCTCGGTGGCGAAGCGGCTGCGCAAGCGGATGTCCGCGGGCATGGAGGCCTTCACCGCCTTCAACCAGGTCCAGGCGCACCTGGTGGCGGTGGCGCACGCGCACATCGAACGCGTGGTGCTGGAGCAGTTCCTCCACGGCGTGGCGACGGTGAAGGACGAGGGCCTCAAGGTGGTGCTGGGCCGGCTGTGCGACCTCTATGGCCTGTCGTGCCTGGAGTCCTCGAGCGGCTGGTTCCAGGAGAACGGGCTGATGGAAGGCAACAAGGCCCTGGCCATCCGCAAGGAGGTCGTGAAGCTCTGCACGGAGCTGCGGCCGGACGCGGTGGCGCTGGTGGATGCGTTTGGCATTCCGGACGCCTGCCTCGCCTCGCCCATCGGACTGGGCCACCTGTCGGCGTGACGTGAGGTGAACACTCGCGGGCCCTGGGGGGCTGACGGCCTGGGTGGGGCTGCGCAGCTTCCCAGGCCATGAAAAGCCTCGCGACGACGATGTGGCTCTGCATGCTCGGACTGCTGTCCGCGTGTGCGTCCGTATCTCCGGTGGAGCGCGCCGCCGCGCTGGAGGAGCAGAACCGCCAGCAGGCGCGGGTGCTCACCGAGGAACTCTACAACCTGCGCAAGCTGGACCGCGTCGCGGAGCTGTTCTCCGAGGACTACGTCGACCACTCGCAGGGCGCGCCCACGGACGTGGTGGGTCCGGCCGCCGTGCGCCAGCAGGCCGAGGCCACGTTCCAGGCCTTCCCGGACCTGCGCTTCGACGTCCTCCACGTGGTGGCGGACGGAGACATGGTGCTGGTGCATTGGAAGGCCCAGGGCACGGACGCGCAGCACACGGACGAGGCGGGCAAGCCCCGTCAACTCGCGCTCAACGGCCACTCGCTCTACCGGATGCGCGACGGCAAGGTGGTGGAGTCGTGGGACATCTCCGACCGCCTCGCCCCGCTGCTGCAACGTGGTTACAAAATCGTCCCGCCCCAGCAGTGACGCGGTGTCACTGGAGGACGGCGGGCGCCTGGAAGACCTCGCCGTCGAGACCCTCCACGCGAAGGCTGGCCCCGTCGGACGGGCCCACCCTCAGCTCCACGCGGGCCTGACCCCGGCGGTCCACCAGCAGCAGTCCCGGAGAGCCGTGCTCGTCCGCGCCCAGAATCGCGCGGGGCCGGCCATCCGCGTCCGCCAGTTCCAGCCGCGAGGAGCCATCCACCTGGAGGCCCACCGAGAACAGGTCCACGCCACCCGGCTTGGACAACGTCAGGCGTGGGGCTTCATCCGAGTACACGGTGAGCTCGGCCAGGGACTCGCCCCCGGCCGTGGAGAAGCGCAGCCGGGGTGAGCCATCCACCGCCACGCCCAGCAAGGCGCGCGGACGGCCCGTGCCGTCATGCAACACCAACCCCGCGGCGCCCGAGTCATCCAGCCCCAGCGAAGCCCGACGTTGCCCCTGCGCGTCGTTGAGCACCAGGCGCGAGGCCACCAGCTCCCCACCCAGCATCGGCGCGGGCTTCAGCGCCGCGGTGCCCAGCCCCACCCCCGCCAGCGCGAGCGCCGAGAAGGTGAGTCCCTGCAACCGCCGACAGCGGCGCTCCAGTCGCTCCAGCCGCGCATCCACCGAATCCATCTCGAGCCTCCCGCCAGGGCCAACGGCCCCTGGGCCCCCACAGCCTAGCGGAAAAGGCTCGGATGGACCGTCCACCGGTGACGTCAGATGTCGACGTCGTTCGAGTCGGCGTTGTTGACGTAGACCCGCGTGTCTCGGTTGATGGGACGACCGCGGCCGAAGAGGAAGCCCAGCTTGAACTGGATGAAGCCGCCGTTGAAACCCGCACCCAGCTCCGACTCGGAGTCCGTGGTGTTGAACTCGCCAATGACAGGGACGGAGATGCCCACCTCGGGCATCAGCCGGAAACCCTCCGTGACACGCAGCGCATAGCCCACGGAGGCGCCCACGCTCAGCAGATTCACGGCCGCGCTCTCCGTGGAGCTGCCCCCCGAGATTCGCGTCGCGGACACCCGAGGACCCAGCACCAGCTCCGAGCCACCCGCCGTCTTGAAGCCCACCAGCACGGGCAGCGCCACGTTGACGTAGCTGCCCACCGTGTCGTCGTCGCTCCCCAGGAAGACACCCATCACCGAGGGCGCCACGGAGATGGCCATGTTCGGGTCATCGGGACTGGTGAGCAGGAACTTCGACTGGAGCTCGGCCAGCGACGAACCGAAGCGCACGCCCAGGTCCACGCGTTCCGTCACACCGAAGCGCGCAGCGAGGTCGATGTGTGGATAGTAGATGCCCCCCGAACCCGTCTCGCTGTCGCCGATGACTGCGGCGCCTCCGACACCCGGTTCGATGGCGAACTGGAACTTGCCCGCGCCCAGCGTGTCCGCCGTCTGCACATGACTCACCGAAACACAGCCCGTTCCCGCAAAGCCCGCGCACAGCGCGAAAGCCACCACGGCACGACGCATCATCTGGATTCGCCCCACGTCCAAACGCCCCCTCATTGGAACGTTGCGAGGGCTCCAGACGTTGGGGGGTTCTGAACATTCACCGGGAATATCCAATCCAGACACCTTTTCGTCAGGACTCGCGGCCCCCGGGGGCTGACAGCGGGGTGTCGGCAACGCGAGAATGCGCGAATGAGACAGCTCGACCAGGAGCGGTTGCTGGGAGCCTACCGGACGACGCGGTATGTCATTCGCCCGCATGGCTCCACGGATGGCGTGGAGCAGGTGCTGCGAGTCGGAAGGCTGCACCCCGCCCTCGACGCCGCCCTGGCGGCACGAGGCCACCGGGAGTGGGCCTTCATGACGGCGTGGAATCCGGGCTCTCGCCCTCGAGGCAAGGACGAGAACCAGCGCGCACAGGAGCGACTCGTCTCCCAGCTCATCGCGGGAGGCTGGGTGGTGGCGCCCGCCATCGGCGAGGCGGAGGACGGGAGCTGGTCCGAGCAGAGCCTCTTCGTCCCGGGCCTGCCCCGCGCGGAGGCGGAGCGCTTCGGTCGCGCGCACGGTCAGGTGGCCGTCCTGGTGGGTCGCACCGGAGGTCCCGCGGAGTTGCTGCTGTGTGGCAACGAAGCGCCGCCAGCCGCACCATGAGTCCGGGCGACAGTCCCCCCTGTCGAAACGAAGTCGGGGCGCGAGCTTCACCGCGCCGCCATGAAGTCGCGCCATCGTCCACGAACTTGAGTAGGTTCCCCCTCCCTGTTCGCTGGAGTTCCGTCGATGCCTCAAGCCACACCGCGCTCGTCACTTCTGGGAGCGCGCCCCAGCGTCTTCCTGCTCGCCGGAGCGTTCGTCACCGGCATGTTCCTCTTCGCCCATGGCGGCTGCGGAGGTGACGAGTGCCAGGACGCCGCCGACTGCCGCTTCGACAACAGCGCACCGGCCGAGGGCAAGGAGTGGGTCTGCGAGGACAAGCGCTGCGAGCAGCATCCCGCCCAGCAGCCGCCCCTGGATGCGGGCTCGGACGCGGGGATGCCCGACTCGGGGATGTCCGACTCGGGGATGTCCGACTCGGGGATGTCCGACTCGGGGACGTCCGACTCGGGTCCCACCACGGTGAGCGTGCAGGTGCTGGCGTTCAATGACTTCCACGGGCAGCTCGAGGCCCCCGCGGGCCAGATTCTGACGGGCGTGGCCCCCGACGGTGGGCCGGTGCGGGTGAGCGCGGGCGGCGTGACGTACTTCGCCCGGCACATCGCGGCCCTGCGGGCCACCAATCCGAACACAGTGGTGGTGGCGGCGGGAGACCTCATCGGCGCCTCGCCGCTGCTGTCGGCGCTCTTCCACGACGAGCCCACCATCGAGGCGATGAACCTGATTGGCCTGGACCTGGTCGCGGTAGGCAACCACGAGTTCGACGAGGGCAGCACGGAGCTGTTGCGCATGCAGTCGGGTGGCTGCCACTCGGTGGATGGCTGCCTGGACGGGGATGGCTTCCCGGGCGCGAAGTTCAAGTTCCTGGCGGCCAACGTGGCCACGGGCGTGGACCGCACGCTGTTCCCCCGCTACGACGTGCGCGAGTTCGAGGGCGTGAAGGTGGCCTTCATCGGCATGACGTTGGAGGACACGCCGGAAATCGTCACGCCCACGGGCGTGGCGGGGCTCACCTTCAAGGACGAAGTGCAGACGGTGAACGCGCTGGTGCCGGAGCTGCGGCGGCAGGGCATCGAAGCCATCATCGTGGTGGTGCACCAGGGTGGAATTCCGACCTCGGGCTCGCTGGTGAACGAATGCAAGGGCGAGGGTGCGGACGGCCTCATCGCAGGTGCCATCGTGGGCATGGCCAAGGGCCTCGATGACGCGGTGGACGTCATCGTCAGCGGCCACACCCATCAGGCCTACAACTGCGTCATCGATGGCAAGGTCGTCACGAGCGCCTCGTCGATGGGGCAGCTCGTCACGGACATCGACCTGACGTTGAGCAAGGCGACGGGCGACGTCGTGCAGGCGCGAGCGAACAACGTCATCGTCACTCGCGACGTGCAGGAGGTCGGCGCGGTGAAGGAGCTGGTGACGAAGTACCAGGAGCTCGTCACGCAGCGGGCCAACCGGGTCATCGGCTGGGTGGCGCAGACGCTCAGGACACAGACGGACTCCGCGGGCCAGTCCACCCTGGGCTTCGTCATCGCGGACTCGCAGTTGGAGGCGACGAAGCCCGCGAACCTGGGTGGGGCGCAGGTGGCCTTCATGAACCCGGGCGGCGTGCGCGCGGACATCGCCCAGGGCGAGGTCACCTACGGCGAGGCCTTCACCACGCAGCCGTTCGGCAACAGCCTGGTCACCCTGACGCTGACGGGCGCGCAAATCGAGCAACTGCTGGAGCGGCAGTGGCGGCCGTCGGGAGCCACCCTCATGCTGCTTCCGTCGGCGGGCTTCACCTATGCGTTCAGCGCGTCGGCGCCCATCGGAAGCCGCGTCGACCCGGCGTCCATCCGGATCAACGGCGTGCCAGTGAACCTGACGGCGGAGTACCGCGTCACCGCGAACAACTTCCTCGCGGGTGGGGGTGATGGCTTCCCGGTGCTCGCCGAGGGGACGAACCGGCTGGGTGGCGCCGTGGACAGCGACGCGCTGGAGGCCTACCTGAAGGCGCACAGCAGTCAGGCGAGCCCCTTGCCCGCCCCCGCGCTCAATCGCGTCACCGTGCTGCCGTAGCGGCGGGCTCCGGCCACGTCAGGGGATGGGTCCACGCCCCTGACCGCCGGAGGGCACATCCTCGCCCCCGCGTCCGGGGACTTTTTCGGGGGGGGTGGTGGAGCCCGGGACGATTTCAATCTCCTGGGCGCGCGTCACCCTGCGGGCAAGCGAGTCGAACTCCAGCTCCACGCCCCGGCCGGGCTTGTCCTTCAAGCCGAAGCGGATGCGCCAGAGGTTGGGGCGGACCTCCACGGCCTCGCCGGCCTGCGCCAGGACGAAGCTGTTGTTGCGGGCGTATTCCTCGCCGGCCTGGATGACGTCGCGCTCGCCCAGCTCCGCCTGCACGTCGGCCGAGGAAGGGGGAACGGGCGGGCGGCCTGTGGGCCCCACGCAGCCTGCTCCAACCAGCAGGGCGGAGGGCAGCAGGAGGCGACGGAGGGTGCGCGAGCGGAGCCAGGACATGTGTCCAAGTTTGAGCATCGGCCGTGCCACTCGCAGCCGAGGGAGCGGGCACGGCGGCGCGCGGGATTCGCGCCTGCTCGGTGCACCAGCGCAAGAGCTGCGCGCGGCGGGTGGCGGGAATCAACGGGCGGGCTCGAAGCACCCACCCGGGGCCCCCGCTCCGCCACGAGAGCGGGGGCGGTGTGACGGGGTGTTACTTGTTGGGGGTGGACGACGGCGGCGAGATGAGGCGCTGCTTCTCCACCACTTCGTCGATGAGGCCGTACTGCCGGGCATCCTCGGCGCTCATGAAGTAGTCGCGCTCGGTGTCCTTCTCGATGCGCTCGACGGTGTGGCCCGTGTGCTTGACGATGAGGCCGTTGATGTAGCTGCGCAGGCGGAGGATTTCCTTGGCCTGGATGTCGATGTCCGTGGCCTGGCCCTGGGCGCCGCCGAGCGGCTGGTGAATCATGATGCGGCTGTTGGGCAGGGCGTAGCGCTTGCCCTTCGCACCGGCCAGCAGGAGGAGGGCGCCCATGGAGGCGGCCTGTCCCACGCAGATGGTGGACACCGGACACTTCACGTACTGCATGGTGTCGTAGATGGCGAGGCCGGCCGTGACGGAGCCGCCGGGCGAGTTGATGTAGAGGTTGATGCCCTTGTCGGGGTCCTCGGACTCGAGGAACAGCAGCTGGGCGACGATGATGTTGGCCACGTCGTCGTTGACGGGCGTGCCCAGCATGATGATGCGGTCCTTGAGGAGCCGGCTGTACAGGTCATACGCCCGCTCGCCGCGGTGCGTGGTCTCAATGACGAAGGGGACGTTCATGGCTCCCCTACCCTAATCGTCCTGTGGCGCTCGCGCCCGCTCGTTCTTGCCGCAGCGTGCGCTGGCCCACGGTTGGGACGGGGGAAGGCCCCCCGGATGCCCCTCGGTGGGGCGTCCGGGCGAGGTGTAGGACAGGGGGTGCCTACAGGCCGGTCATCTTCTCCGGGCGGACCCACTGGTCGAACTGCTCGGAGGTGAGCAGGCCCAGCGCCACGGCGACCTCCTTGAGCGTCTTGCCCTCCTTGTGGGCCAGCTTCGCGATTTTCGCCGCGTTGTCGTAGCCGATGTGGGGGTTGAGGGCGGTGACGAGCATGAGGCTGCGCTCCAGGTTCTCCTGGATGCGGGCGCGGTTGGGTTCGATGCCGACGGCGCAGTTGAGCCGGAAGCTGCGCATGCCGTCCGCGAGGAGGCGGCAGCTCTGCAGGAGGTTGTGGATGATGAGGGGCTTGAAGACGTTGAGCTCGAAGTTGCCGGAGGCTCCGCCGATGGAGACGGCGACGTCGTTGCCCATGACCTGGGCGCAGAGCATGGTGAGGGCCTCGCTCTGGGTGGGGTTCACCTTGCCCGGCATGATGGAGCTGCCGGGCTCGTTCTCGGGGATGGTGATTTCGCCCAGACCCGAGCGGGGGCCGGAGGACAGCCAGCGGATGTCGTTGGCGACCTTGAAGAGCACGGCGGCCAGGCCCTTGAGGGCGCCGTGGGCCTGGACGAGCGCGTCGTTGGCGGCCAGCGCCTCGAACTTGTTGGGGGCGGTGACGAAGGCGAGGCCGGTGAGGCGGGCAATCTCCTTCGCGACGCGCTCGGCGTAGCCCTTGGGAGCATTGAGGCCGGTGCCGACGGCGGTGCCACCGAGCGCGAGCTCATGCAGGTGCGGGAGGGTCCGCTCCAGGTGGGAGCGCGCGAGGTCCAGCTGCGCGACGTAGCCGCTCAGCTCCTGGCCCAGGGTGATGGGCGTGGCGTCCTGAAGGTGGGTGCGGCCAATCTTCACCACGTCCATGAAGGCGCGGGACTTGTCGGCGAGGACGTCGCGAAGGGCCTTCACCTCGGGGATGACGTGCTCGATGAGGGCGGTGGCGGCGGCCACGCTCATGGCGGTGGGGAAGACGTCGTTGGAGCTCTGGCCCTTGTTGACGTCATCGTTCGCGTGGACCTTGCGGCCCTCGCCGCGCTCTCCGCCGAGCAGCTCCGAGGCGCGGTTGGCGAGCACCTCGTTGGTGTTCATGTTCGTCTGGGTGCCGCTGCCGGTCTGCCAGACGGACAGGGGGAACTCCGCGTCGTGTTTTCCGGCGAGGACTTCATCGGCGGCGCGGACGATGGCGTCGCCCTTCTCGCGAGGCAGACTGCCGTTCTCCACGTTGACGAGGGCCGCGGCCTTCTTGACGAGGACGAGCGCGCGGATGAGGGCGGGGGGCATGCGCTCGGTGGAGATGGCGAAGTTCTGGAGGCTGCGCTGGGTCTGCGCGCCCCAGAGGCGGTCGGCGGGGACTTCGATGGGGCCGAAGGTGTCCTTCTCGATGCGAACGTTCTGGGTGCTCACGCGCGGGGCTCCTGGTGGAAAGTGTCCGTGAGCCCACGAATAACAGGCTGGAGCCTTCGGCACCTGGAAGGAGCGCGGACCGTCGGTCCGTGAGCAGTCCAGGAGTCAGCCGTGCACCCGTCGGCTGTCGTCGGGGGCCTGCTCGCGCTCGTGGGGTCCATAGTCGCGAAGGACCGTGGCGACGCGCAGGCGGTAGTCGGCGAAGACGGAGTCCCGGCCCCGGGCCTGGGCGGCGCGGTGGGCCTCCAGCTGACGCCATTGCTGGACGGCGGCCTCGTCGCGCCAGAACGACAAGGAGAGCAGCCGGTCCGGAGAGGACAGGCTCTGGAACCGCTCGATGGAGATGAATCCATCGATGCGAGCCAGCAGGGGACGCAGCTCGGCGGCGAGGTCCAGGTACTCGCGCTGTCCATCCGCGCTGAGCCGGGCTTCGAAGATGACGGCGATCATGAGTGAGCCTCCAGGGAAGAGGGAGCGGAGAACACAGGGACGCGAGCATTGAGCGAGGGCATCCACGAAGCGCCGAGGCAGGCCGAGCGAAGCGAGCGAAGGTCCGCGGGCAGCAGCGCGAGGAGAGCGCCCTGGGAGATGGCCTTCGCCAGCGCCGCGCCAGGGCACGCGTGAGCGCCCGCGCCGAACGCAAGTCCCCGAGGCTGCGTCCGATGGAGGTCGAACCGCCACGGCTCCAGATGAAGGGAGGGGTCCCGGTTGGCGGCGGCGAGGACGACGAGCGCCGCGTCACCAGAGGCCATGGACTGTCCGGCGATGACGGCGTCCGTGGCCAGGAACCGCCGGGTGTTCTGGACCGGAGATTCGAACCGGAGCACCTCGTCGAGAAACGAGGGAAGCAGCGAAACCTCCGCGCGCAGCTCCGTCAGCAGGGAGGAGTCAAGCAGGAGGACGCGAAGAGCCTGTCCCAGCAGTCCCGCCGTCGCATCATGTGCCTGCAAGAGCAGCCCGATGGCGTTCGCGACCACCACGTCCGAGGCGTCCTGGAGCCCCAGCGCCATCGACTCCCGAACCAGCAAGGCAAGAGCCCCGTCACCCGAGGAGCACTGCGCCTCCAGATAGGAGCGGAACAATGAGCACAGCGACCGCGTGGCCTCCACCGCGGCCGCCAGGCTGTCCGGGTGTGCCCCCGGAGCGATGCAGCGAACGAAGTCCCGCGTCCAGGAGGCGACCCGTGGAAGTGACTCGGAAGGAAGCCCCAGCAGCTCACCGAGGACATGAACCGGGAGCAGGAAGGGGAGTGAATGGGCCGACTCCGGAAGCGCGAGTCGGAGGGTCCACCGCCGGGAGACCTCGACGACCCGAGGCGAATCAAAAGTGGCCAGGAGGCCAACGAGTGCGCGTCGCGCGAGCGCATGAAAAGGGCCGTCGTTCATGCGAGCGAGGAGTCGAAAGACCTCGGAGGGAGGCGACCCGAGGAGGGGGCGCGGCACGGGCTCGGAGGGAGGGCGGACGCGGCAGGAGGGATGGGTCAGCACGGCCTGGACGGCCTCCGCGCTGGAGGCAACCCACAACCGAAGCGAGTCATCCCAGTAC
>NZ_JABXEM010000359.1:0-9098 GCF_013372595.1 Myxococcus sp. AM011 | reverse complement strand
GTCCGCGGCCGGGGCGGGCTTGGGGGTCTTCTCCTCCCGCACGTAGGCCAGCTCGCGGGCCACGTCGTAGTAGCCACAGCTCTGACGCTGGGCGGCAACGGCGGGGGCGGTACCTCGGAGGATGTCCACGACGGCGAAGGGCCCCAGGGGGGTGGTCTCCGGCTCGGCGTCGGTGAGGGCCCGGACCCGGAAGTCGTCGTCCTCGAGCAGCAGGGCGAGTGCTTCACGGACTTCGGGAGCGGGTGCCGGCGACTTCGCGCGCCGGCAGAAATCCGAGACGGCAACCGCCACAGGGGTGGGGACGTCGTCGGGCTGTCGTCTTCTCTGCCAGGGGCTGGTCATGGAAAGGTGCGGAAAAATGCTCGTTTACGAGGGCCGATGCCTCTATCTTCGTGGCCAGACAGGTGTCAATGAGCCAGTCCGACTCCATTCTAAACAGTCAGCGGCTGCTGCAAGCCATGATACGGAGGCCGGCCAGGGGAGGGAGCGCTCCTTGACGCCGGCCGCTGGCGTTGCGGGCCGCAGCGGCGGGGGGTATCAGATGCCCCGCGTTCGGAGACCAACAGAGGTCGCTGACCGTTTACTTCGAAGATGAGCGGAGCTTGGGGGGATGGGCGTGGGCGCGCGGTTCCGGGGCGCCGTTACAACAAGGATGAGAGGGCCAGTGCAGGGTTGGCCCCCTACCGAGGGATTTCATGCAGGGCCACGACCACGACCACGACGAAATCAAGGACAAGGACGAGGTGCTCGCCCGCTACATGGCCCAGCATGGGCTGAAGAGCACGCGTCAGCGCAGCCTCATCATCGACACCTTCTTCGCGGTGGGGGGCCACCTGTCCGTCGAAGAGCTGTGGAACAAGGTGCGCGCGCAGGACGCGAAGGTCTCCGTGGCGACGGTGTACCGGACCATGAAGCTGCTCAATGAGTGCGGCCTTGCCCACGCCCGGAACTTCGGCGACGGCCAGACGCGCTACGAGGCGGCGGCGGGGCGCGACCACCATGACCACCTCATCTGCACCCGGTGCGGCACCATCGTCGAGTTCGAGAACGATCGCATCGAGACGCTCCAGGACGCGGTGGCCAGGAAGCACGGCTTCACGGTGACGTCGCACAAGATGGAGCTGTACGGCCTGTGTCGGGACTGTCAGCGCGGCCTCCCCGTGGCCTCGGAAGCCTGAGATGGGCGCCGCCGCGCGAGCCCTGGCCTGCCTCACCCTGCTGACGCTGGCTGGGTGCCGAGGCACGCGGCCGGTGGACGCGGGGCCCGCCTTCCTCCAGTCGCTGGCCCTGCCGTCGGTGGGGCCCACCGGCCACGACGTGCGCAAGCTCCAGGGCAAGGTGGTGCTGGTCTCCTTCTTCGCGACATGGTGCTTCCCGTGTCTGGCGGAGATGCCGACGCTGGAGGCGCTCCAGCGCGACTATGGCGCCCAGGGATTTCAGGTCGTCTCCGTGGGGATGGACCTGGAGGGCGCCAAGGTGCTCCGGCCCTTCGCCGACCACTACGCGCCCCGCTACCCGGTGCTGCTGGCCTCCCCTTGGATCATCGAGGGCCGCAGCCCCTTCGGCCCCATCAAGGGGCTGCCCACCACCGTCCTCTTGGATCGGCGAGGCCGCGCGGTGGCCGGCTGGCAGGGCGTGGAAGGGCATGACGACGTGGCGAAGGCGATCGAGAAGCTCTTGAAGCAGGACTGAGCGCTCCAACTCGCCGGACTTGCGTGGCGCGGCGCGTGCGCGCTCCCGGGTGCTACAGGTCTGGAGCGGATTTCTTGCGAGGGCGAGGCTCGCGGGTATCGTCGCCGCGTTCATGACGGCTCGCGGAAAGCTCCTGGTGGTGGCGGTCGGTGTGGCGGGGGCCTTGAGCCTGCTGTCGGTGGCGGATGCCAAGGGCTTCCGTCGCTACCTCTCCTTGCGACAGGACGTGGATGCGCTCCAGCAGCGCAACTCCTCCCTGTCCGAGCAGAACGAGGCGCTGCGACAGGAGATCGCCGCCTTGCGCAAGGACCCCGCGGCGCTGGAGCGGGCCGTGCGTGAAGAGCTCGGCTATGTGAAGCCGGGCGAGCTCGTCTTTCATCTGGAGTCACCATGACGTCGCTGAGCGCGTTTCCGTCGCCCGGAAGGTTGCTGCGTCATGTCGTGCGGCTGGTTCCCGCCGTCGCGGGGCTGGCCACCTTCCTCCACCTGGCGCGCGGCGGTTTCCGAGGCCTGCACACGCTGGGCTGGCCGGAGGCCGCGCTGGTGTTGTTCCTGCTGGTGGGCATCGCAGTGGCGGCGTGGCGCCGGGCCATGCGCGGCTCGGTGGGCGCCATCATCGACCTGCGGGATGACCTGGAGCTGGGTGGCGGGCTGGTCGCCGCGGGCTTCATCGTCGTGGCCATCGGGGGAGGGGAGCTGTTCCCCATCGTCTACCTCCTGATGGCGTTCCTGGTCGCCTTCCTGCCGCGCAACGCGGGGCTGACGCTCCTGGGCGTGGCGCTGGTGTTCGACGCGCTGGTGACGCTGGGCGGCCCGGTGCCGAACGCGGCGAGCTTCGCGATGCACTCGGCGTTCCTCGTGCTCTTCGCGGGCCTGTACCACCTGGTGCTGGCGTCGCGCATCGCCGTGGCGCGCCGGGCGGAGAACGACGCGGTGCAGAAGCGCATCCGCGAGGTGGAGGAGCGCGCGCGCACCTTCCGCCTGGTCAGCTCCGGCACTGCGGACAGCTTCAGCGGCATGAGCTCGGACGAGAAGTGGCTCGTCGCCTCGGTGAAGGAGATTGAGGGCGCGGTGCACGCGGCGCTGGAGATCGCCGAGACGGGCCTGCGCACCCACACCTGCGCGGCCTTCCTGCTCGCCTCCGACGACCGCAGCCTGAAGCTCTACGACTGCCGCTCCGGCTCCGAGCGCGTGCAGCGCGAGCGGTTCGGCGCGGGCGAGGGCATCATCGGCGGCGTGCTCAAGCGCCGCGCGCCGGTGCGGATGAACTCCGCCCAGGGCCTCAAGGGCGTGACGTACTACGAGGGCAGCGGCCCCCACGTGCAGGCCCTGCTGGCGGTCCCCATCATCGAGGGCAGCGGCCTGGTGCGCGGCGTGCTCGTGGCGGACCGGCTGGGCCATGAGCCGTTCAGCGACCAGGACGAGAAGCTCTTGAGCACCATCGCCGGCGAGGTGCTGCGCTCCATCGAAGTCGAGCGGGTGATGAGCTACATCCGCAAGACGCGCGACGAGAAGGACCGGTTCTTCAAGGCCATCGAGGAGCTGAACCGCGCGGGCAGCCCGGAGCAGGTCTTCGTGGCGGTGCTGGAGAGCACCCGGCAGCTCGCGGGCCTGGACTTCTGCGCGGTGACGCTGGTGTCGGAAGTGGACGGCAAGCGGATGCACCGCGTGGCGCGGATGACGGGCGTGACGGCGCAGGGCAAGGCGCTGGAGGGCCGCTCCTTCCCGGACAACAACGGGCTGGTGGCGAACGTGGTGCGCTACGGCGCGCCGCTGCCGGGACGAGACCTGAAGGCCATGGACCGCCAGGTCATCTTCGATGACGAGACGCAGATTCGCGGCCTGGGCGCGCTGAAGATCTTCCCGCTGGTGGCGGGCGACCGCATCCTGGGCACGCTGGTGGCGGGCTCGCGCAAGAAGGCGAACTTCGAGCAGGACGTGCTGCGGATGATCGAGGTCATCGCCATTCAGGCCGCGCAGGCGGTGCTGCGCGCGCAGCTCTACGAGCAGATGGAGCGGATGGCGACGACGGACGGGCTCACCGGCCTGTTCAACCACCGCACCTTCCAGACGAAGGCGGACGAGATTCTCGCGCAGGCGCGGCGCTACGAGCGCAAGTGCTCCGTCGTCCTCACGGACGTGGACCACTTCAAGAGCGTCAACGACACCTACGGCCACCCGACGGGAGACCAGGTGCTCAAGGGCGTGGCGCGCATCATCAAGTCCATGGCGCGCGACACCGACATCGTGGCGCGCTACGGCGGCGAGGAGTTCGTCATCGTCATGCCGGAGACGGACGCGAAGGGTGCGTTCACCATCTCCGAGCGGATTCGCGAGGCGGTGAAGGCGGAGGTCTTCCAGACGGAGATGGGGCCCCTGCGCATCACCATGTCGCTGGGCATCGCCACCTTCCCGGACCACGGGATGGAGAAGCAGCAGCTCATCGACCTCGCGGACCAGTGCCTCTACCACTCCAAGCGCAACGGCCGGAACCAGTCCGTCACCGTGGCGCAGATGCAGCAGGGTGGCCGGAAGCTCCAGGCGGTGGAGGCCTCGTAGTCCCCCGGCGCGGAGAGCCCCTGTCTTCGGGACTCCCCGAGCCGAAGTCGAACGACCCTGGCGGGTCGACGACTACAGCGACTGGAGGAACTTCAGCATCGCGGCGCGATCCGCGGCGTTCATCGCGGCGAAGGCGTTCTTCGCGGCGTTGCCCTCGCCCCCGTGCCAGAGGATGGCCTCCGTGAGGTTGCGAGCGCGACCGTCATGCAGGTACGCCTCGCCGCCGCTGACGCCGGCCGTCAGGCCGATGCCCCACAAGGGGGGCGTACGCCACTCGGCGCCAGAGGCGATGCCTTCGGGCAGGTTGTCCGCCAGGTCCGCGCCCATGTCGTGCAGGAGCAGGTCCGTGTACGGGCGGATGGTCTGCCCGCGCAGCTCCGCGTTCGGGTGGAAGGCGCTGGTGGTGAGCGAGGCCGTGTGGCACTTCGCGCAGCCCGCGTTGGCGAACAGCGTCTCGCCGCGCAGCGCCGTGGCGTCGCGCAGGTCACGCCGCGCGGGCACGCCGAGCAGCGCGATGTAGCGCACCATCTTGTCCAGGTCCGTGTTGTTCAGCTCCTGGCTCGATCCCGCGCACCCCTGCTGAGAGGGGCCGCAGTCACCCGTGGGGAACACGGCGCTGGTGACGCCGATGTCCCGGTTGAGGGCCTCGGCCACCTGGTGCTTGAGCCGGGCGACGCCGGCCTTCCACCCGAAGCGGCCCAGCCGCGTCTGGCCTGTCTCCGGGTCGACGACGGCCTGCATGCGGCCGGAGATGCCGTCACCGTTGCTGTCGTTCGGGTCGGCGAGCGCCGCGACGGCCGTCTCCGGTACCGCTTCCAGCAGGCCGAGGCCCACGAGCTGCGGGGTGATTCGCGCCGAGTGGTTCGTGGGGATGACGTTGAGGAAGCTGTAGTTGGGCCGGCGCAGCTCGTAGCCCGAGCCGTCCCCGTACTGGCCCGTCCGGGTGGTCCAGCTCGCGATGCGCACGTCCGCCTCCGGAGTGCCGCTGGTGCTGCGCGGCTGGAGACGGAAGCCCAGGAAGGGGTCCGCCGTCACCGTGGAGCCATTCACCCGTCCCACCTTGACGACGTAGTTGCCCAGGGTGGTGTTGACGGCGGGCGGCAGGCCGCGGCCGTTCTGCACGTGGCAGGAGATGCACGAGCGGGAGATGTAGTGGGGCCCCAGCTTGTTCACGGCCGACGACAGGATGGGGTTGCCCGGCTCCGAGTGGCTTCCGTCGCTGAAGTCGGTGTGGTGCAGGCGGCGGCCCTCGACGAAGGGCTGCGCGTTGACGGGCGCCATGTTCAGCGCCATCTGCAGGAACCGGTTCCTCGGCTCGTTGGAGTACGGGTAGTTCAGCGTGGTGCGGCCACCCGACCAGCCCGCCGCGGGCAGGGCGAAGGAGTCGTTGATGGCGCCCTGGCCCTCGAAGGGGACGATTCCCGCGCTGCCCACGATGTAGAGCATGGCGCGGCCGTAGTAGTTGAAACGCCCTTCCACCGGTTGCCGAAGGAAGACGCCGGCTTCAATCTCCATGCGGTCGCCCACGCGGATGGCCCGGCCTTCCTTGGCGTTGAAGTTGACGCTCGCGGTGTAGAGGAAGTCGTTCACCCGCTCGAACGTCCCGTTGTGGAAGTACTCCGCCACGGTGTTGAGGCCGCGGAAGAAGGCGCGGAAGTTCGTGCCGTCGTGCGGATAGACCGTGTGGAGGTTCACCCGGATTTGACTGCCGCCCTTGGCCACCTCGTCGAAGATTTCGAGCCAGAAGGTGCGGTTCTCGAAGTATCGCGCCAGGTAGTGGTCATACGCCTGGTATTGAGACTCGCGAGCGTGCCTGTCACGCACGCGGTCGCCTACGCGGGTGATGAGCGCGGCGGCCGTGTCCTGCGTCGTCGCGGGCTCCAGCGCGGTGCCGCTGTTGAAGAGGGGGATGATGTTGCCGACGTCGGGCGGGGGACCGGCGTCCTGGGGGCCCGGGCCAGCGTCCGGAGTCCCGGTGCCGGCGTCCGGTTGTTGCGGCGTGCCACCCGAGTGCGTATAGCGCGCCCACGCCGTATCAAAGGCGCAGTTACAGGCCACGTCCCAATACGTGAATGAGTAGTCGACGAAATCACCGGTGACGAGACCGCTCACCGTGAACTCGTTGCGGCCGCCGGTGACGACCATCCTCACGTTCTGCTGCAAACCGTTGTTCACCTTGAAGTGGATGTCTGCCCACGACGTGGTGTCGATGAAGAAGATGGCGGACGAGCCAGACGGCTGCGCGCCAGTGGTGGCGGCGCTCGCGGAACTGGCCGCGCAGGCCACCATCAACAATGCCACGGCCACTCCTGTTGCTCTTTTACTCATGCGTGTTCTCCAGGGGGATCCTCCGCATGGTGGCTTCGGCTTTCTCCACCATCCGAAGGAAGTGGAGTGTCAGCCGAGCAGCCAAGAATTCCTATGATGTTCGGAAAATTTATCTACTAGTGATATTTTCCGGACATCCGTGACAGCCCGGACTTGCGTCCTGATGCATTGCGTTGAATCGCGACTGGGGCAGGATGCGCGCCGCTCATGCCCCCCGTACCCCTGGCGGTGACGACCAGCACCAAGGTGGATGCCGCGCTGCTTCATGAAGCGCGAGCCGTGGCGGTGCGGTGGGGGCTGCCGTTCCTGCCGCGTCGCGCGAAGGAGGGCATCGCCCCCTGGCTCGGGACGAAGGTGGAGGCCCTGCTCGTGGTGGGTGGGGATGGGGTGACGCTGTGGGAGCCGGAGGGTTCCTTCGGGTTCCATGCGGGCATGGCGCACCTGCGGCTGATGCGCCTGCGGGCGGGGGAGCCGGACACCTTCGTGCGCGTGGCGGAGCTGCGTGCGGGGGACTCGGTGTTGGACTGTACGCTGGGCCTCGGTCAGGACGCGCTGGTGGCCTCACTGGCGGTGGGGCCGCCGGGACGCGTCGTCGGACTGGAGAAGAGCCTCGCTCTGTGCGTGGTGGCGGGGGAGGGGCTGCATCGGTACGAGCGCGGGGCTGACTCGTGCGCGGTGGAGGTGGTGCACGCGGACGCGCGCGAATACCTCAAGACGGTGCCGTCGGATTCCTTCGACGTGGTGTTCTTCGACCCGATGTTCGCGAAGCCGAAGAAGGCCCAGCCCGCGTTCGAGGTGCTGCGTCGCTTCGCGGAGCACGCTCCGCTGTCGGCGGAGACGTTGGAAGAGGGCCGCCGGGTGGCGCGCCGGTGGGTGGTGGTGAAGGGCGCGCGCTACACGGATGACCTGCGCAAGCTCGGGCTCACTCCGGAGCCGCTGTCGCGCTTCTCCGATGTCGCCTGGGGGCGCGTGGCCGCGCATCCCCAGGCGAAGTAGTCGTTGCGCATTGCAACGGTGGGCCGTCCCTGTTTTCCCGGGCCCGCGCCAGATGGCGTCAATGACTCAGGGATGTTTTGCATTGCCACGCAGTGAGCCACCAGGACTTGTCGCGACGATGGACCCGGGCGAGTCTCGCCAAACCCATACATAGGTGAAAGCCCTTATATTGACAGACATGTGACGACTCCGCTGGCATGCGCGCGCTGTCGAGGCACGTTGGGATTGCTCAACAGCGTCACACTCCACACAGTTCGCAAGGAGTTGCCCCCGCAATGTTGCGTCCATTCAATGGATTGGCGGTGCTGTTGGCGCTGGTCGCACTGGGCCCCCCAGGCTCGGCGTCCGCGCGTCCCATGTTTTGGCCCAATGATCGGGTCGCGCTCGATGATGGATCCGCCGTGTACGGAGACACGTACACCCTGGATCAGATCTATTCCGAGGTGACCTACGAGAAGTACAGCAACTGCACCGGCGTGTGCCTTTCAGGCATGGAGGCGGGGGATACGGATGCCCACGTCTTCGTGGACGAAGGCGCGGATCCAGAGGCGTCGAACACGACGGAGCCTCCGGGCGTGCAGGTGAACCCCTCCACCGTGGACCCGGCTGGCCAACCCTTCAGCAAGGCATTCCACAAGGACTCAGGATTCGGAAACAGCCTCTTCGGCGCGGGCTACACCATCGACGCGACGTTGAATGGTGTTCCGTCCACACCCTCGACTGGCGCGACGCTCGACGCCGCGGCCGAGGGGAAGATCTGGGCGCAAGCCTTCGGCTCCGGCAAGCAGGATCTGTTGCGTGGCCGAGCCACCGCGAGCGGCCACCAGTCGGGGGCCTTCAACGCGGCGGCGAACGTCTATGTCCTGGGCACACAGATCTACGAGAAGAAGCTGTCGGTGGGCACGCTCACGCTGGTGGACGAAGTGCTCTTCAACCGCGAGTTCATCAAGGCGCAGAAGAGCTTCAACATCATGTTCATCACGGTGACGGTGAAGGCCGCGCTCGCGGGCAATGCCGGCGTCAAGGTGACGGCCTCCGTGGGCCCCACCGCGGCGAAGCTGCTGGCGACTCCCAAGGGTGGCGTCTACGCCACGGCCAGCGCGTCTGCTTCCGTCTTCGTGGTCAGCGTGGGCGTGGAAGGCAGTCTGACGCTCATCGAGGCCTCGCTGCCTGTCAGCGGACAGCTTGTCTCCAGCGGTTGCAGCACGCTGGGCTGGGACCTCAAGTCCTCGTTCTCGGTGACGACCCTCTCCGGGAAGCTGAAGGCCTTCGTGAAGATCAAACTGTTCTTCATCAAGAAGAAGGCCTCCGTCACGGTGGCCTCGTGGAATGGCAACCTGACGGGAAGCACCACGACGTGGAACCTCTACAACGCCACGGGCACCGCGCCGATGTACTTCACGTGCGTGGGCGGCGCTCCGGTGGGAGGGATCTCCACGCTGAACCCCGTGCCCAGTCCTCCCTCGGGTGGCGGAGGGACCACGACCCCACCGCCTGGGCCGGGTGGGGGTGGGGGTGAATGC
>NZ_JABXEM010000358.1:0-9265 GCF_013372595.1 Myxococcus sp. AM011 | reverse complement strand
GGACAGGCCATAGTTGGCCAGGACGAGGTAGTAGTCGGTGGAGTTGACGCAGCCGTCCTGGTTGGTGTCGCCCGGCACTGGAATGGGCCGCGTGTCCTCGATGGGGGTGAAGGTGCCCCCGGAGGCCTGGCTCAGTCCCTTGAGCAGCGCGTGGAAGGCCGGCTCGGGCGGCGCGGCGGCGGGCGCCAGCGTGAGGTGGTTGAAGAAGACATCCGCGTCGAAGACGAGCTGGAAGGGATTGGGGCTGTCGCGCAGCGGGTCACCCGTCTTGAGCATGTTGCGAATCTTCCACTCCCACGAGCCCTCCGTCAGGTTGGGGTAGCGAGTGATGCTCGGAGGGCCGTAGCAGAGCGTGTCCTCCGGCGTGCTGTTCTCCTCGCCGTCGGAGATGAGGTGGACGACCTTGCGCGCGTCGATGCCGGGGGCGAACTGGAGCAGCTCGTCGGCGGCATCACAGACGGCGAGCGCCAGGGGCGTGGCTCCCACCCCCGAGGTCAGCCGGCCGAGGGTCGCCACCGTCTTCGCGCCATCCTCGAACCCCTGCTCTCGGCGGTAGCTGGCGCCCTCGAAGCTCCAGATGGCGTACAGGCGGGGGAGGGCATTGGGCATCTGGACGAAGTCGCGACCGCGCACGAGCGCGTCCGCGAAGCGCGTCTGTCCGGAGGCGCGCGTCGTCATCATGGAGCCGCTGCGGTCAATCAGGATGATGACGTGCTCCTCGGTGAAGGCTTGCGCGGCGGTGCCGGACAGCGAGGCGAGCGCGAGGGCCGCGCCCGCGACAGCACGCGAGGCCCAACGATTCAGGGTACGGGGGAACATGGGTGTCTCCTTGTCGAGTTGCTTCAGAACAGCTCCACCTTCACGGGAATCATGCTGTCGTCGCGCGTGCCGTCGCCGAGCTGGCCTTCCGCGTTGGCGCCCCAGGCCCACGTCGTGCCGTCCGAGCGCAGGGCCATGGAGTGGTGGTCTCCGGCGATGACGGCCACGACGTTCGTCATGCCCGCGACCATCACCGGCACATGGCGGTTCTCCAGGAAGCCATCCCCAATCTGTCCGTCGAAGTTGAAGCCCCACGCGCGCACCGTGCCGTCCGAGCGCAGCGCCAGTGAGTGGTAGTCCCCGGCGGTGATGGAGACGATGCCGCTCAGGTTCGACACGAGCACCGGCGCGTTCACGCTCAACGTGGAGTTGTTGCCCAACTGCCCCGAGCCGTTGTAGCCCCAGGACCACACCGAGCCGTCCGCGCGCAGCGCCATGGAGTGGTAGCCGCCGGCGGTGATGGCCGTCATCGCCGACAGCCCCACGACCTGCACCGGCAGGATGTGCCAGGAGTTCGTCCCGCTGCCAATCTGGCCATCGAAGTTGTAACCCCACGCCCACACGGTGCCGTCCGAGCGCAGCGCCAGCGAGTGGCTGTGTCCCGCGGCAATCGCCGTCACTCCCGCCAGGCCCGTCACCTGGATGGGGTGGTTGCTGTCCACCGTCGTCCCGTCACCCAGTTGCCCGTAGCGGTTGAAGCCCCAGGCCCACACCGTGCCGTCGCGGTGCAGCGCGAGCGAGTGGTAGGCCCCCGCGGAGATGGAGGTGATGCCCGACAGGCCCGACACCGACACCGGCTGCGAGCGGTTGGTGTTGGAGCCATCGCCCACCTCGCCCCGCACGTTGACGCCCCAGGACCACACGGTGGTGTCCCCCTTGAGGACCACGGTGTGGCGGTGTCCGGCGGCCACGGCCACGCTGGACGTCAGGCCCATGCGCGCGGGCACGAGCCGGTCCGCGCCCAGGCCGTTGCCCAGCTGGCCGTCCTCGTTGTCGCCCCAGCTCCAGAGGTTGCCCGCCGAGTCCAGGTAGACGGAGTGCAACTGGCCGGACGTCACCCCGGGATTGCCCAGCGTGGTGTTTCCCACGCGCACCGGCGACATGCGCGGCTGGAAGGTGCCGTCCCCCAGCTGGCCGAAGGCGTTGTCACCCCAGGACCACACCGTGCCGTCCGCGCGCAGCGTCAGTGAATGCTTGAAGCCCGCCACCAGGGTGATTCCGCCGCTGAGCCCCGCTTGGATGGGCAGGTTGCTGCTCGTCAGCGTGCCGTTGCCCAGCTGGCGGTAGCGGTTGTCACCCCAGGCCCACACCGCGCCGTCCGAGCGCACCGCCAGCGAGTGGTAGTTGCCGGCGACCGCGGCCAGCACGTCCGTCAGCACCGCCTGCACCGGGTACGGCCGGTTGATCTTCGTCCCGTCGCCGAGCTGGCCCGTGGAGTTGAGCCCCCATGTCCACGCGGTGCCATTCGAGCGCAGCGCCACGCAGTGGGACGCGCCCGCGGAGATGGTCACCACGCCGGTCAGCGACTGCACCTGCGCGGGCGTGCCGCGCGTCGTCGTCGTGCCATCGCCGAGCTGGCCGCTGCGGTTGTCACCCCAGGCCCACACGGTGCCGTCCGCGCGCAGCGCCAGCGAGCTGTTGCCGCCCGCCGCCACGGCGATGACGTTGCTCAGGCCGGGCACCTGCACGGGCAGGGTGCTGGTGGTCGCCGCCAGCGTGCCGAGCTGCTTGGAGCGGTTGTCGCCCCAGGCCCACACGGTGCCGTCCGAGCGCAGCGCCACCGAGTGCGAGAAGCCCGAGCCGACCGCCAGCACGCCGAACAGGTTCTGCACGCGCACCGGCTCGCTGCTGGCCAGCACGGTGCCGTTGCCCAGCTGCCCCGAGTAGTTGTCGCCCCAGGACCAGACGGTGCCGTCCGAGCGCAGCGCCATGGAGTGGTAGTCACCCGAGGACACCGCCACCGCGTCCTCCAGGTTCCTCACCTTCACCGGCGTGGGGCTGTCGGTGAAGAGGCCGTTGCCCAGCTGGCCCTGCCGGTTGTAGCCCCAGGCCCACACGGTGCCGTCCGAGTGGACGCCCACCGAGTGGTACTGGCCCAGCGACAGCCGGGTGGCGGAGGCGCGGCCCGCGAGCGCCTGGCGCCTTGCCATGTCCTGGGCGGAGGGGCTCTCGCCGCCGCAGCCCGTCCAAAGCCAGAGGCCGACGAAGAGCGCCCACGTCCAGCCAATCCTCGACGACAGGTGCGACACATTCAGGCTCATGGACATCTCCTCGGTATGCGCCGTCAGCGACGGCACCAGGCCTTGCCTTCGGCATCCTTGCAGCCGTCCACCACCCACCGGGCGATGAGCCGCCGCAGCTCCGCGGGCAGCTCCAGGCCCGCCATGGGCATGCCGGGCTTCGCGGCGACCAGGCCGTGCTCGGCCTCCAGCGCGCGCGTCTCCAGCCGGCGCCAGTACTCCTCGCCCGACTTCTTCTGGAGGTACTTCTTCAGGCCCTCCGCGTCCGCGGTGAAGGCGCTGGCCGCGCGCGGGCTCGTCGCATGGCAGTGCACGCAGGTGGCGTCCCGGAAGAAGGGGCCCCAGAGGTAGGCGAGCATCGCCGGAGGCACCGCGCCGGGCAGGGCGGCGTCCTTCAGCGCGAGCTTCGTCACGCGCGCGTCCAGCTCGCGCTCCTTCTCCACGCGCAGCTCGTCGAACAGGCGGTGCAGGAGCTTCGCCTCGTCCAGCGACAGCGGCACCTCCGGCATCCGCCGGTCCGCGCGCGCGTAGGGCATCTGCTCGCGGCAGTACTCATACGTCCACTCGGGCGTGTAGAGCGAAAGCGAGACGCCGTCCCGTCCCGAGAGGGGTCTTGCACCCGCGTGGCAACTGGCGCAGCGCGCCTTCCAGAGGCCGTCGGCGTCCTTGCGCTCGGCGACCGACAGCTTCGCGGTGGGAGCCTCCCGCGCGGGGAGCCGCACCGACAGGAGCGCCGCGACGTCCCTCACGTCGCCCGACTGGAGGCTGGGATAGGCCATCATCCGCGGCGCGCGGCTGCCCTCCTTCTGGGAGAGGTTGCTGGGGCGCTTGAGGAAGGCGGCCAACCCTCGCGCGGAGATGCGGGGAGTCTTCTGGCCCGGATGCTCCAGCACCTCCGGGGCATTCATGTAGGCCAGCGGCGTCTTGGCCAGGTGCGCCAGCTTGTCCTCGCGCACGGGGATGGCGAAGTAGCGCGGGTCCGGCTCTCGCTTCTGGCGCTTCACGGCGACGTCGTTGATTTCGGCGTGGCAGCCATAGCACTGGCTGTCGGTCCACCGGCCCAGGCCGTTGGCGAAGCGCGTCTGGGGCTCGGTGCGCTTGGACGTGTGGCAGCCCGTGCACTCCTGGGCCACGCCGCCCTTGGCGGAGGCGAACCCTCCCAGCACGAGCACGAGGACGGCGAGCCACCTCACGGCGCGCTCCCTCCAGGCTGGGTGAGTCTCACGCGCGAGGGGTCCTCCTCGGGCTCGGCGAGGCCCTGGAGCACGTCGCGGAAGTCGCCGGACGTCGCGTCCTCCTGCTTCGCCTGACAGGCCCGGTAGGCGCTCACCAGGGCATACCCGGACACCGACCACGAGGCCTCGGCGGAGCCGGCCGGAGGTGGCACCCGGGTGACGATGCACTCCTGGACCTGCTTCTTGCGCTGCTCCGGTGTCTGGCCTTGCTCGTCCGGGTCACTCCCCGAGCATGAACAGGCCGTCCATCCCACGAGTCCCGCCAGGACCCAGACCCTTGGTTTCATCGTGAAAAACTCCCGAGCCGGGAGCGTCATGGCCGTCGCCACGGGCGCCCCCGGCTGCTGGTGTGAGGGTTCGGCTTCGTGCGGGTCCGGCTCAGCCGAAGGTGATGACCAGCGGCGTGGGCGTGCAGATGGGGGCTGAGTTGCTGGCCGCGGCGGGGGACATCGTCGCGGTCTGCGCCGTCAGGTTCAGCGTGAAGGACTTGATGTACGTCTCCCAGCCGACCTGCGGGTCGGACGTGACGAACAGGGAGGGGCTCAACTGGGCGAGCTTGGCGGACTCGAAGAGCACGTTCCAGCTGTTGCCCTCGACGCCCAGGTTGGGCGACGTCTGGAGCACGCCGTCCGTCACCAGCCGCTGGTTGATGGCGGGGACGTTCAGCAGCGGGCTGTTCGTCGCGCACAGCGGCACCGAGACGCGCAGGGTGATGACGGCGTTGGCGGCGATATAGGCGCGCACCGCCGCCTCTTCCGCGGGGAAGACGTAGATGCTCAGGCCGCAGACGAACGGATAGTTGCCGCCGACGACGGTCGGCCGGTAGTTGGTCGGCATGGTCCGCAGCAGGTCCGCGATTCCGGCCGAGGGCTGGCACGAGCCGGCCGAGGGAATCGGGAGCAGCCGCGCGTCGGTGATGCCGTTGCGGGAGATGAAGCCGTTGTACAAGTCGTTCTGGTGGGCCGTGGGGTACAGGTTGACGAAGAACCGCCTCATGCCAGCCACGGAGGCGGCGGAGTCGGTCGGGACCTGCATGTACTGGGTATAGAAGACGGGACCGCGATTCATCCCCATGTAGGGAACGAAGACCATCTCAGACTCGCGGATGGTGCGCGCATGGTCGAGAGGCGGCGTGTCCGTCTGGGCCTGGGCGGGAAGAGCGGCGAGACACGACACGACGGCAAGGCAGAGCGAAAGCAATCGCATGGAGAAAGGGCCTGGTTCGAGAAAGGAAAGGAAGGGCGGAAGCCACCCGGAAGATGGCCTCCGCCCTGAAATCAAAGCGACGCGGAATTACGGCTGGCCGAGCAGCGCCCTGCAGCCCGCGTCATTCATGTTCCAGTTGACGCGGCCGAGCTCGAAGCCGTCCATGAGGCACGTGACGTTCAGGTTGGTCTTGACCTGGAAGTCCGTGGGGCCCGGGTTGTACTGGATGTAGGTGACCTCGTTGCGCTCCAGGATGAGCTTCTCGTAGTTGGCGCGCATGGTGAAGATGGAGTTGGTCTGGTTGGAGACCTGGCCGTTCACCGGCGTCGTGTAGCGGCGGACCTCGTTGAACAGCTCGTCCTGGAGGCGGGCCTGGACGGCGTTCACGACGTTGATGAAGTTGGAGTCATTGGGCGCGGTGGGGCCCCAGACGCCGTTGGCGCCGAGGTACTCGATGCGGATGCCGCAGGCGTTCTCGGAGGAACAGGTGACCAGGCGCTCGAAGAAGGCGCGAACTTCGATGTCCACGCAGGAGCTCAGGTGGAAGGCCGCGAAGGCGCTGGCCTGCTCGAACAGCGAGCGCCAGTTCACCGTGAAGCGCGCCTGACGGGTGAGGTTGTGGGTCTTGATGTCCCAGTCCACCTGCGCCGTCATGATGCTGTCCCACTGGGCGCCCGTGGCCATCAGGGCGCGAAGCTGGTTGCTCCACGTCGGCAGGGTGGTGGCCTGGAACGCGATGTCCTGCGCCACGACGCTGCCACCCAGGGTGGGCATGGTGTTGAACTTGTACATCACGTTCGTGTCGAGGCTGTACGGCGAGGTCGGGTCCAGGTGCGTGAAGCAGTTGGGGACCTTCACCTCGCGGCCGTTGACGACGAGGATTTCAAACTCGCAGTCGATCTCCACGCGGCCGTTGGTCGGCGCGAAACCGGAGAGCAGGAACTGGGTGGTGGACCGGGCGGCGGGCGCCGGGGCGATCTGGAAGCCCTTCGCGGCGGCCTCGGTGGACAGCCGGTTGAGCGCGCCCAGGTCGCTGGTGGTGGAGAACGAGCCACCCAGGTTCGCCAGCTCCAGGCCCGCGAACCATCCGTAGATGGGGACGAAGCCGGAGATCTGGAAGCGGGGGATGGGCTGGGCCGACTGGGGCGACTGGACGGCGATGCCGCCGCGGCGCGGGACGTAATAGACGAGGTTGTTGTTGTCCGTGTCACCGAGGAGCGTGAAGGCGTCCTGCACGGTGGGGGAGAAGTGCTGCGCCATGGGCTTGGCGGACGGGGACATCGGCGCGGCGAGGGCCTGCGTCGCGGTGAGCGACAGCGCGGCCGCGGCAGTGGCAGACAGGAACTTCTTCATGAGTTGCATTCCTTTGCGTGGCGTGAGGACTACCGGGGGCGCACCCTTCCCGTGCCCGCGAGCCTTTGGCTCACGAACCACGTACTGGCGTCGCGGAGACCCACTGGCTGCGCGTGGGTACCGTGGCCGTTCCGAGTGCTGTGTTGCTGGACTCCCCCCCATGTGTCCAAGGGCGATGATTGGACTTGGACGGTTGCATCCTACCGATTGCGGGCCGGACTGCCAGTGCGGGTCATGGCAAATCGACCTAGTCTTGAAAGGTTATTCTGTCGGTGAAATCAGGTTTGATTTGGTCTGTGGTTTCCCGAGGGGTCCGGCGGAGCCACCCATCGCTTCGTGTCGCGCGCGTATCAATGAAAGGGCGCTCGACGCGAGAAAAGACAGTCGCGTCACGGCGAGGTCTCCCGTGCTCATTGTCACATCGGCGCCACGGATCAGCGTTGTG
The DNA here is from genome assembly GCF_013372595.1 of Myxococcus sp. AM011. Lineage (NCBI taxonomy): Bacteria > Pseudomonadati > Myxococcota > Myxococcia > Myxococcales > Myxococcaceae > Myxococcus > Myxococcus sp. AM011. Next base: position 1,967 of record NZ_JABXEM010000358.1, on the reverse strand, counting down.
TGGCGCGCATGTGAAAGGACTGAAGCCTTGTCACAGGATGAGCTGCGTGGAAACCGCACGTCTGCCCGCGTCGAGAAGCGCGCGCGAGTGTGAGGCCATTGATAAGGGGTGCGGTCCGCGAAGGGGTGGGGCCGCGTGGCGCGCCATGCCTCGTCGGCTGCTGACCCGGCACGCTCCAGGAGGTAGGGCCGTTGGGAGTGGAAGTCTGCTGTCCGGCCATCCGAGCCGAGGTGTGGTCCTGGCGAGACTCTCGCTCCCCGTGCGAGAGCCCGCGACGCGGGTGCGGTGATTCGCGACGCACTCCGTCGGAGCAGGAGGTGTGGGCGTGGGCGTGAGTCGTTCACCACCCGTATGAGTGCGTGGGGCCCGCCCGACGGAGGACACAACAGCGTCACCGCGACGGGGAAGTGTCCGCTACACTGCACGGCCAATGTTGTGGGTCACCTCACCGGTGGGCTTGCGCGGGACACGTGCCATGGACGGCTCTGGTTCCTTACCTTCCTTCGCTGTGCGTCGCGGCGAGGACGCGCTCTCTCGCGTGCGGGAGTCGATGGCGCACAAGTTTCCTCACTTCCTGCCGGTGGCGCGCCAGTCGCTGGCCGCGCTGGTGGGCTTCTGCGATGGCTGGCAGCGGACCTTCCCGGCGAGCCGGGTCTCGGGCGTGGTGCGGGAGCTGACGACCTGGGAGCGCTTCCTCTCCACCGAGCCCCGCTCGCGCCGCATCATGCTGACGGTGCAGCCCCTGGGCGTGGACACCACGACGGGGGCCTGGGCGGCCATCCTGCTCGCCCAGGTGGCGCGGTGGCACCGGGACACGCGGGGCCGCCGCTACAACCAGCCCACGGACGTCTGGTTGGCGGGGCTGGGTCGCGAGGGGCTGGATGCCCGGCAGCGTGTCTCCGATGACAGCGTGCTCACGGTGGCCATCACCGATGAGGGAGGGGGCTTGCGAATCTCGCGGCTGCCCCTGGAGGACTCGCACCTGAATCCGGAGGCGGTGGCGAGGCTGCTGGCCGCGTCCGCGCCGTGCACGCCCTCCGAAGCGCGCAGGGCCGGGCTTCACCCCCAGGTGGTGGTGGACGTGGCGGGGCGGGGGCGCAGCGCGTGGCGTTCGCATCTGTTGACGACGAGCACCTGGCTGGGGGCGCGGGTGGACCCGGGGACGGGCTCGCTGGAGCTGGCGTTCGACCATCTGGTGATGGATGGCACCGCGATGATGGAGGTGTCGCGCGCCATCGCCGCCGCCATGCCCCGCAAGCACCGCGCGTCCTCGGACGAGTGGCTCACGGGGGCCGAGGAGCCCACTCCGCTGTTGCGCGTGGAGCTTCCCGAGCGGCTGGACTTCCGCAATCTCGCGTGTGCCTCGCTGCTGGCGCTGGAGCGCTCCGGCGCGGGCCTGTTGCGCGGCGACAACCCCACCATGCTGGTGCCCGTGTTGCCGGATGCGCCCGCGTCCGTGGCGCGGCCCTGGCGGCGCATCCGCATCGCGGTGATTCCCGCGCGCACGAGCCAGGGGCCGGTGACGCCCGAGCTGGTCTCCACGCTGCTGGAGCACACGCGCCGGGAGGGTGGGGTGTTGGAGGACATCTTCTCCACCTTGTATTCGCCGGCGCTGCCCTGGTGGATGCCGTCGCTCACCACCCACGGCTTCGCCTTCACGCCGGGGTTGAGACAGGTCGCCACCGCGTTGTGTGGCAATGCGCTCCTGTCGAAAATCACCATCGAAGTGGAGGACGAGGCCGCCCTGGAGCGGTACCTCCCCATCTACTTCAACACCATGAGGCCGCTGCCGGCGGTGGGGGGCGGCGTGGCCCTCTGCGTCACGGAAGTGCTGTGTGCGACGCGCAAGGGCGTGCGCAAGCGCTTCTTCGGAGCTATCGCTGGGAGCGGCCCCTTCACCGCCCGTGAGCGACTCACGGCTTTTCGGATGGAGCTCGAGCGCGAGGTGTCGCGCCGGGCCCCAGCCC
>NZ_JABXEM010000357.1:0-9268 GCF_013372595.1 Myxococcus sp. AM011 | reverse complement strand
CCCTTGTGCCCCAGCGCCGTGAGCCCCTTCGTCAGGGCCGGCGTCACCGCCCCACCAAGGTCCGCCGTCGTGAGCACCCCGTTGCTCAGCCGCACGCTCCCGTTCCCCGTGACACCGTTGCGCACCCGCGCCCAGTCCAGACCACTGCCGTTGAGCTGCAACTCACCACTCGCGAGGCCTTGCAGCGACGACTGTCCTGACAACGCCTGGAAGGCCTGTGCGGTGTCCATGCCCTGCAGGTTCGCCTTCAACGTCCACGCGGGCTGCGACTTCGTGAGGTCCACCTTCGTCCCCGTGAGGTCCGCGCGCCCGCCGTACACCGTCGCCCCACCCTTCTCGATGAGCAGCACCCCTTCGTCCAACTTCGCCTGCGCATCCACGTTCGTCGCCTGGAGATTCCCGTGACGAAGCGTCCCGAGCTTGAGCGTCCCGTCCACATCCACCTTTCCAAGCCGCGCACGCATGGAGGCAGGCAGCGCGGTGGTCTTGGCAGCAGCCGCCTTGGAAGTGGACTCCTTCTTCGGCGCGCTGGGCGGCAGTGCACCGAGCAGATGTTGCAGGTCGAGCTCCTTCCCCTCCAGCGCGAAACGGATACGCGCAGGCGCCATCTGCACCGAGGCCGTTCCCCCCAGGTCAACACCCGGCCCCGCGAGTGAGAGGCGCGTGAAGTTCACCTTCGTGGCCTTCAGGTGCTCGGGGTCGATGAGCGAGTTGAAATCGAACGCGCCGCTCGCCGGGTCACCTCGGAGCTTCAGCCCCTTCGCCGCTCCATGGCCCACGACTGCGTACTGCCCCTGCAACTTCGTCGTCACCTCCGCGTCGACATCCACCAGGCCTCCGGTGAAGTAGGCGGTCGCCGAGGGCGGCAGGAAGTCACGCACCGCGCTCACCGAGAGGTCCTTGGCGCGCAGCTTCATCGTCACCTTGGGCCACGGCTCACCGGGCACGGGCATGCCGGCGGGCAGCGGGTCGACCTTGAGGTCCATCTCCACGTTCTGTTTCGAGTCGGCCACCGCTGCTTTCAGCGTGCCCTCGAGTGGCAGGCCTGGTCCCACGTGCTTCAAGTCCGCATCGAGGTCCTGGACCGCGACCGCGGCCGTGCCTCCCGCCGCCTGCTGGTCCGTCACCTGTACGACGCCGTTCTCAATCCGAAGGCGCTCCACGGAAGCCTCCGTCCCGGACTCCTTGCCATCGCCAGTGCTGGGGGTTGCCGGAGCACTTCCGACCGACTGGTAGTTCCAGGTCCCATCAGCGCGCCGGACCAGGTTCACCCGGGGCTCCTCCAGCTTCACCGAGCCCACGCGGACGTCCTTGCCGAAGCTGCGGATGAGCGGCCAGAGCTGAACGGTGGCCGTCGCGCGTGAAGCCTCCAGGAAGGGCGGCTCGTTGCCTTCGCCCTCGGCCCGGAAGTTCGTCATCGTGGCGCCGGGTTTGGGAAACCACTGGGCGTCGAGCTTCTCGAGAGTCACCTTGTGGCCAAGGGCCCGGGTGGCGGCTGTCTCCACCTGTCCGCGCAGCCGCTGCGCGAGCCAGGAAGGATTCGCCACCAACACGCCGATGACCAGCACCAGCGCCATGACCACGACGCCAAGCGCGACCTTCAAGGCGCGGTGACGAGAGGGGTCCTTCCTGTTCCGTGCATCCTGTTCCATCGCATCACCCTGGTTCATGGCACCCAATGAATGACGGTGCGCAGTCGCGGACTCAGCGGGGCCCCTCGGAAGGTCGTGCTGTCGGTGGAACGCTCCCGGCCTCGGTGAGCATGAGCGGGACACCTCGACCGCAGCGCCGCGAACCACGAGGGCGAGCAGGCCATCGTGTCGAGCGCTCCAGGGGCTCCGTAGATTGAAGACCGAAGGACACCGACGGCCCCGGTCTCGCCGAGAGGCACCGAGCACCTTCGGCTCAAACTCATGACGACAAGAGGAGACAGGCCATGGAACGACAGGACGGAGACCGCCTCAGGTCCACACTCGCGAAGGTGACGGCCGCGCTCGCCATCATCGGCGCCATCAACTGGGGCCTGATTGGCTTCTTCAATTGGAACCTCGTGAACGCCATCTTCGGTGGCGCCACGCAGGGGCAGGCGAGCGCTCTCGCGCGCCTCATCTACTGCATCGTGGGACTGGCGGGACTCGCGCTCGCACTCACCTTCCCATGGAGCCGCGGGGAGTCGACCACCACCACGGGGAGCCCGCTGACAGGCAGGAGGTCCATGAGCGGACGGTTCTGACAGCAGCACGACAAAGCGCGGGCCCCGGCCCACAACGGCCGGGCGGAGCGCCGCTCTCGGCTCCGTGCTAGGAATTCGGTCGGCTCCTCGCCGCTCCGACCATGACGCGACTCGCGCTCCTGCTCTGCCTCCTCCTGGGTGCCTCTTCCATCGCCGCGCCCCAGCGCGCGCCTCGGAAGAAGGTGGCCGTGCTGCCCTTCCAGGCCGTCTCCGGAGACGTGCCCGCGCGCGCCGGTCCCCGACTCGCCGCGCGACTCGCCTCGGAAATCCACGGCATGGCGGGACTGGCTCTCGCGGAGCCCCCCGTGGCTCCCGTCCCCGACGCGCAAGCGGACGCACTCACCGCCGCCCAGGCCGCCGTGCAGGAAGCCGTCACCGCGCGCGCGGCCCGTGACTTCACCCGCGCGGAGTCCGCCCTCGGCCGCGCCCTGGACGCCTACGCCGCGAACGCCACCCACCTCCAGGATGGCTCCGCGCTCGCCGACACGTACGCCCTGCGCGCCGCCGTGCGCTACGCCGTCGGTCGCGATGACGAAGCCGTGGACTCCCTCACCCACGCGTTGGCCGTGGCCCCGGGTCGCTCGCTGCCCCTCGCCGCCACCTCACCCCTCTTCGCCCACACCGTCGAGCGCGTCCGCGCGGCCCACGCCATCCAACCTCGCGGCGTCCTGCGCTTCGAGTCCTTTCCCCAGGGCCTCGAGGTCCTCCTCGATGGCGCCTCCGCCGGCACCACGCCCGTGCGCGTCACGCAGGTGCCACCCGGCGCGCACCTGTGGCGCGCCACCCTTCCCTCCGGTGAGCCCGTGGGCGGCATCGTGGAGGCCGTCTCCGAGCGCGAGGTCACCACCACGATTCAGCCCCCCGGCACCGGCACCTCGGCCTCGCTGGCCCTCGCCCTCTCCGGCAATCAACTCGACGCCTCCGCGCTCCAGGCCGCCGCGACGCTGGGACGCGAGGCGAGCGCGGACCTCGTCGTATTCGGCACCCTGTCCCGCTCGGGCACCGGGCTCGCGCTCGATGCCTTCGTGTTCGCCCCGGGCGATTCGACGCCTCACAGGCTGCCTCGCCTCGCGATGGACCTGGAGCTGCTCGATGCCGGGGAGCCCCTGCGTGCGCTCGCGGCGCAGCTCGCCTCTCGCGGCGTGGAAGCGGGGATGGCGGAAGCCGTGCCCCTGTCGCCCACGCCGGGTGCCTCGCGTGTCACTCGCGCCGCGCAGACCGTGTACGCCGTCCCCACGTCGGAGCCGGTGAAGCCCGCCGCGCCCGCGCCCATCCGGAGGCCCGTGGACCCCATCCGCAAGCCGCTGGTCCGACCGTGAGCGGCTTTCGCGGGCGCTTCGCTCCCAGCCCCACCGGGCGCATGCACCTGGGCAACATCCGCAGCGCGCTGCTCGGCTGGCTCCAGGCCCGCGCCGCCGGTGGCCGCTTCCTCCTTCGCATCGAGGACCTGGACCGCGCGCGCTGCAAGCCCCAGTACGTGGACGACTTGATGGCGGACCTGCGCTGGCTCGGCCTCGACTGGGACGAGACGCCCCTGGTCCAGAGTCAGCGCGACGACCTCTATCGCGAGGCGCTCGCCACGCTGGAGAAGGAAGGCCTCGTCTACCCGTGCTTCTGTACCCGGGGCGAGATTGCCCGCGCCGCCAGCGCGCCTCACGGACTCTCCGAGGAGGGCCCTCGCTACCCCGGCACCTGCGCCCACCTCACCGTGGAGCAACGCGCCGAGCGCGCGAAGACGCGAGCCCCCGCGTACCGCTTCCGCGCCCGTCCTGGAGAGGTGCGCTTCATCGACGCGCTGATGGGGCCCTCCGCGCAGGACGTGGACGCGGTGGTGGGCGACTTCGTGGTGCGCCGCAATGACGGAGTCGCCAGCTATCAGCTCGCCGTCGTCGTGGATGACGCGGCCACCGGCATCACCCACGTGCTGCGCGGGGATGACCTGCTGTCGTCCACACCCCGCCAGCTCCAGCTCTACACGGCACTGGGTGAGCGGGCGCCCGACTTCCTCCACGTCCCGCTCGTGCATGGAGAAGACGGCAAGCGCCTCGCCAAGCGCGAGGGTGCCTTCGCGCTCGCGGAGTTGAGGGCACGCGGACTTGCTCCCGAGCGGGTGCTCGGCCTGCTCGCCGCGTGGAGCGGACTGGGCGATGGGAGCCCCAGGACACTCGACACGCTGGTGCGAGCCTTCTCATTGGAAGCCCTTCCCCGCTCGCCCGTCGTCGCGCGCGAGGAGGTGCTCATCGCGGCACTCGGCCTGCGGTGAGCCCCTGCCGTCTCCCTCTCACCGAGGGAGCGTCCTCCGGGGGTGGAATCGTCCGGTGCCCGACGATGCCCATGTTTGCCGCGGACCCGAGCACGCCCGTCCCTGGGTGCTCACCGCGGCAGGAGGCCCGGCCCATGGCAACCACCATCGTGGAGAACGAGAAACCTGGCGTCATCGGCGCCAGCGCGGGAACGCCTTTCAAGCTGAGCTGGGGCGCCATTCTCGGCGGTACCGTCGTCGCGCTCGGCGTGCTCATCCTGTTGTACTCGCTGGGCCTCGCGCTCGGCCTGTCCTCCGTGGACCCGAGCAATCCCGGCAGCGCGCGCTCGGCGGGCATCGGCACTGGCATCTGGGGCCTCATCGCCCCGCTCATCGCCCTCTTCATCGGCGGCTTCCTGGCCGCGCGCACCGCGGGCGTGGTGGACAAGGGTGGCGGCGCGATGCACGGCGCGGTGATGTGGGGACTGACGACGATTGCCGGCGTCGTCCTCATCGGCATGCTGCTGTCCACCATCGTCGGCACGGCCTTCAAGGCCACCACGGGCGTGGTGGGAGCCACCGGCGCGGCCGTGGCGGGCGCGGCCTCCCAGGGTGGGAACGCGGCCCAGGCGTTCGGTCTGGATGCCAATGACGCGCTCGCTCCGGTGAATCAGCGGCTCAAGGCCGAGGGCAAGCCGAGCATCACCGCCAATCAGCTCGAGGCGGCCACCAAGGACGTCGTCACCACCGCCGTGCGCACGGGGAATCTGGACCGCGAGGTGCTCGTCACCTCCATCGCGGAGAACACGCGGCTGTCGCGGGCGGACTCGGAGGACGTCGCCAACCGCGTCCAGACGCAGATTGACAGCGCCAAGGCGAAGGTGGGCCAGGTGGGTGAGCAGGTGCAGCAGGGCGCGCTCCAGGCCGCGGACAAGACGGGGCACGCCTTCTGGGGCGTCTTCGGCGCGCTGCTCCTGGGGCTCATCGCCTCGGTGCTCGGCGCGGGGCTGGGCGTGAGCAAGCGCCAGCGCGTCCACGCGGAAGGCGTCATCACCCCGCCGCGCGGCGGCACCACCACGACGACACGTCGCGAGGTGTATCCGTAGGGCCCTCGCGACCCCACGGCGCGAAGTCCAGGCCCACCTCTCCCCAGGGGTGGGCCTTTCGTTTGTCATCTCTCCCTCGTGGGCCTCATGCGCTAACGTCACCGTCGCGATGTGACGAAGGGGTGCCTCGCCGTCCGCTTCCTGGGACCCCGCCATGCGCTCCTTGACGGGGGACCCTCGTGAACCGAAGTAGCACGTACCTGCTGTGCCTGACGGCGATGGCCACCCTGTCGAGCGGCTGCTTCCTGCGAACCGGCTACATCCTCGAGGAGCTCAACGCGCCCTCGGAGCCCAAGACTCCGCCGCCGCTGCCCACGTCCCTGCGCGAGCGCGTGGGGCGCCTGACGCGCTCGCACCTGGTGGACGCCTACGCCAACCCGTCAGAGGTCGCGAAGTGGATGTCCGCCCTCGGGGACTCCTCCGAGGTCATCGCGGAGCAGGTGGAGTGTCTGCGCGCGAGCGCGGGTGGCAGCAACTCCGCCTGTTACGACACCTTCTTGAGGAAGACCGTGGCGGGGGGACTGTGGGGCCTGCCCGCGACGCCGGGCACCGTGGACCCGACGGCGCCCACCGCCGCCGAGGTCGATGCGCAGCGCTTCATCGGCAACGCGATGGGCATCGCCGCGTCGCTGGCCGCGCTGGGCGACTCGCTCCAGGACCCGATGAACCCCTTCCTGCTCAAGCAGGGCCTGCGTGAGGGCGCCGAGTCCGCCGCGCAATACGTGAGCGCCCGCCGCTGGAGTCGCAAGCTGGGGCGCCCGTCCAACGCGGTGGTGCTCAGCGGCGGCGGAGCGAATGGGGCCTTCAGCGCCGGCATCATGTGGCGGCTGCTCGGGCTGATGGAGCAGTGCCGGGGCAGGCCCGAGCCGGAGGGGTGCGGGGACGCGCGCATCGACCTGGCGGCGGGCACCAGCACCGGCGCGCTCATCAGCACGATGGTGGACCTGTTCCACACGCCCGGCCAGGAGCAGAAGGCGCGGGACATGCTCCTCGGCAACTACACGTGCTCGGTGGAGTCGGACCTCTACTGCGTCAATTCGACCTGGATTTGGAAGATTGCCTCGGACCTGAAGGGGCTGGTCCGCTTCGACGGGGTGGAGGGCAAGCTGCGCGCCGCCGTCATCCCCGCGCAGCTCACCAACGGCACGGAGCTGGTGTCCGTCTCGGTGGACTTCAACACGGGGGACGTCTTCGGAATCAGTGACCAGGACCCGGCGGACTTCCCGCCCACGTGGACGGACGCGCAGCGCGTGGACGGCCTCATCAACGCGGTGGTGGCGTCCATCGTCGAGCCGGTGCTCGCGGAGCCGGTGCCCTGGATTCCCTCGAGCTCGGGGCGCTACCAGGGCACGTTCCTGGATGGCGGGGTGCGCTCGGGGCTGCCGCTGCTGCAGGCCGTGCAGCGCGGCGCGGAGCGGGTGCTCGTCATCTCCACCGGCGGGCTGGACCCCACGCCCGTGCCGCCGCCGGAGCACGCGGTCGGCATGTTGTTGCGGACCATCGACCTGTTCGTCGCGCAGCCGCGCGTGGGCGAGGTGCAGCAGGCGGAGCTGGCGGCCGTGGGCCGGCGCTTCGCGGAGTACAACGTCTGCGCGCTGCGGCTGGCGAACGTGGCGGACCCCACCGCGGTGCCGACCTACTGCCGTCGCACGGGCACGGGCTTCGTGCCGACGGAAGCGCGCTCGCTCCAGGCCGCCACGAGCATGTGGATGGGCCCCGCCCGCTTCGAGCAGGTGGCGTCGAGCTGGCGCTCCTCGTGGATGTTCCGCCCGGAGTCCGAGCTGGCGACGGCGAGCGGGTACGCCTTCTCTCCCCAGGTGATGCGTCCGCTCTTCAAGGACGGGGTGAAGACCTTCCAGCAACGGTGCGCGGAGGTGCTGCGCCTGTTCGAGATTCGCGGCACGCTCGCGGAAGCCGAGTGCGCCCGTCCCGTGGACGAGGTCGTCGCGGAGGCCGAGTCCCACTTCGCGCCCATGGGCCAGTGCACGGACGGCAAGCCCGGCCAGCGCTCCTGCGACTGAGTCAGCAATGGGATGGAAGGTGCCCATGGTTTCTCAATTGAGATGGATGCTGAGCGGCTTGCTGGTGGCGTCGTGCGCCGCGACGCCCCTTCCTCAGCAACGATGGGAGACCGCGGAGTCGGAAACCGGGGAGTGTGACGCTCCGGAGGAGGACCGCTGCACCCTGTTCATCTGCGGGGTGGAAGCCTGCGGCCTCTACGCCTGCGAGGATGTCGACCCGAGTCGCATCGCGCGCGCCCAGGCGGTGGTGCCCATCCGGCCACCCCCTCCGCCACCACCGCGCTCGGGAACAGCGCGTCCGTTCCCCACGCCTGTCCATCCTCAACGCTACTGGGGAAGCACCCAAGGACTCCCGGAGAACGCGGAACCCATCTTCATCATCCCCTGGAATGAGACGAGCGCGGAGTACGCGGCACGGCTCGCCAAGGAGTCGGAAGACGCCCCCAAGCGGACCTGGGTCAAACACCACGTGTTCCCTCAGGCCTTCAAGGAGTGGTTCCTCTCCAGGGGCGTGAACATCCACGAGTGGACGCTCATCGTCGACAAGCAGATTCACCAGGAGATCCACCGAGGCACGGCCGGAGGCCCCTGGAATTGGGAGTGGGCGAGCTACATCGAGAACAACCGACGAGCGGGACGGCAGGCCATCCACCTCTTCGCCACGCAGATGATTTTTCGCTGCGACCTGTCGGGACCTGTCGTCCCGTACCACGGCAAGAGGTCCCTCCCGCTGTTTCCCGTCGTGGAAGAAGACATCTACTGACCATGCGGCTCTACCGACTGCGAAACGTGACGCCGTCACGTTACTCCTGGGACCTGCGGACAGAGCATCAATGGCTCTTGCCTGGCCTCCACTGCCCCACCTGCGATGAAACCTGGAGCGGCATCGGAGAGGCCTACCCCGCCGTCGACCTCTCGGAACTTCCGGAGCACGGGAAGTTCAAGGCGCGTGTCGAAGAGGACTTTGGTGAGTTCACCCGACTGCGGAACCTGGTGCGCCCGCTGGTGCCCGAAGGTGTCCCGCTCGAACCGGGAACGACGTTCGGCGCGCTCCGAGGACGGGGACGCGGGAACTTCCCACCGCTGGTGTTTCCAACCCCCTGGACGTTGCTCATCCGCGGAGAGGCACTGGATGCGCTTCAGGCCACGGGCCTGCGAGGACTGCGGGGCTGCAAGACGGACCTGCGCCTTCGGGACTCGAATCCACCCGAACTGCTGGAGCTCCAGTTAGAGCCACGCGGGCTGCTGCATCCGGATTGCCTCCCCCGGAACCTGCCCCCTCCTTGCGCGACGTGCGGAGAGCTGACGTTCAGCCTTCCAACGGAGCCCATCCTGGAAGCACGCTCCATCCCCACGGACCGGGACCTGTTCCGACTCGCCAGCTATCAGACGGTCATCGTCGGAACCGAGCGGCTCGTGGAAACAATCCAGCGGCTCGGCCTCGATGAAGTGGAAGTCCGCGAGCTCCCGACGCGCTGAGCGAACACCGACACCGAACCCGGGCATATCCTGCCCCTGGCCTCTCCCCGCACCCCACCGAGCCTATGTCTCGACAGAGCTCCACCACCCGTTGGGTCACCGTCCCGCTGGTCTGCCTGGGCCTCCTCCTGCTCATCGCCGCCCTGGCCTACTGGCTCACCCAGCCCGTCTACGTCCCGCCCCCGGA
>NZ_JABXEM010000356.1:0-9367 GCF_013372595.1 Myxococcus sp. AM011 | reverse complement strand
GCCTCACCGCCCCGGCCTTGAACTCCTCCGTGTAGCTACGCCGGGGACGTCGTGGCTTCTTCACTTCCGTCATGTTGGACACCGTACCTGCCTCTTCCTTGGTGTCCACTGAAGCGGATCAAGCCCAGTAGTGTCCCCCTCGCGCACGCGCACACGAAGCGTCAGCGTGGCTGCCTCTTGCTCGACGCGGACCTGCATGAGCTGAACGCCTGGCAGCCAGCGCGCGAGGGCGTCGCGGACGTACACGCGCGCCAGCTCCGCCAGCACGGTGTCGTTGCGCTGGTGGCGAAGGCGCGAGAGTCCCGCTCCGAAGCTGGTGCGCCAGGGCAGCTCGCCGGAGGAGTGGGGCGTGGCACCTTCGGTCAGCAGCACCTGCCGCACCTTTGCGGCGAGCAACTCGGCCCCGGTGCCCGCGGCGAAGTCGCGCTTTCGGTCGCGCCGGAAGGGGACGAGGAGATTCTGGGGTGCTCGACTCATGACGTTCTCCTCATGGAACCGGGATGGCCGCGCGCACCTGCTGCAGCGTGCGGACGATGGCATCGAGGGGCGCAATGGCCTTGTCGAGCGCGCTTCCCTCGAGGTTGGAGAAGTCCGGCACCTGGGGGCCACCCACGAGCCCCAGCAGGACGTTGAGGAGGGCCATGAGCTGGGAGAGGGCGGCCAGGGCCTTGCCGACGTTGACGGCCTCCTGGGCGACATTGGCCTCCGCGCAGCCGGCCACCCTCAGTAGGCCCGCGTCCCCAAGCTGGACGGCGCGCATCCGGGCCTGCCCGACGCTCGACAGGCGCAACTGCAGGTGGAGGAGCTGGCCACGGGCATGGCCCAGCTCGCCCAGGACGATGTCGATGACGCCCACCACTGCGAGTGGCACCGAGAGCTGGGGGACGAGGCGGAGCAGCTTGGACACCTTCTCTGCCAGCGCCGGCAGTGCCGCGGCGATGGCCGTCGGGTCGGGCGGCGGCCCCAGCGCGTCGGGGATGGCCTTCACCACCTCGAAGACAGCCAGCACCGCGCCGATGATGTCGAAGAGGGGCGTGAGCGGCGCGAGCGCCGGCTGGACGGCTTGCAGGAGCTGGTGGTGCTGCAAGGTGGCGCCGCCAGGCAGGGTGAGGGTAGGCGCCTCGGGGAGCGGGGGGATGTGGACGCAGATGGGCAGCGCCATGGGTTTCCTCATATCGGCTCGGCGATGGGGCGGACGACGCGGCCGGCGATGGTGACCTGGGCCGCCTCCAGGGAGATGGCGCCGACCGCGCGTAGGGTGAGGGCGGTGGTGGCCTCCAGGGTGACGGTGTTCTCCTGCGCATCGAAGGTGAGGCAGTCGCCCGTCTTGCGGTTGGTGAGCTTCAGCTTCTTCTTCCCCGCGGACTCGTCCAGCTCCACGCGGAAGGTGGGCGTGGCGAGGACGCGGTTGTCGGGCGGAGACACCTGGGCTTCTTCGGGCACCTCACTCTGCCCGCCCGGCTTCCCCCAGTGCGCGCTGAGGTAGTAGGGGGCGTCGACGTCGCCCTGGTTGAAGAAGACAGCCACCTCGGCGCCCACGTGCGGCACCGCGAAGAACCCCGTGTCCTTGGCGCCGCCCCCGGAGGTGCCCAGGGGCCAAGCCCAGGTGGACTCAGGCTCGAGGACACCGGGGATGCACACGCGGACGCGGCCGAGCTGCTCGCCGTCGTCGCGGCTGGTGACGTAGCCCACGTACATGCCGAGGAGGCGCGTGTCGTGAGTGAGGATGTCGTCGTCGAAGGTGCTCATGGCGGGCTCGCTACCTGGGGAGACTCATTCCGGCTTCCGGGTCCTCGACACCGATGGGTTGCCCGTCACGGCGGTACTCGATGTACCGGGTGCCGGTGTCCCGCTCGAAGGCCTCGACTTCCTTCAGTGCCCCAGTCGTCTCGGGTGCGCTGGTGTTGGGCTGTCCGCCCTGGGGCTGGCCCTGCTTCTCAGCGCTGGCTTGCTGACGCTGCCCCGTGCCGTCACGCGACAGCTTCAAGTCCGTGGTGTAGCCGGAGGAGGAGAGGACGTGCTTCGCCTCGGTGACGTAATACTTCCCGGAGAGGAAGCTGGAGATGCCGCGCACCTCCACGACGGACTTCGCGCGCAAGGAGGGGTTGCCCACCACCTGGAGCGACAGCTTCACGGTGCCGGCTTCCGCGCGTCGGAAGCGGGCCGCGGACTCACGCTGGGCCTGGGCGGGTGTCGAGGCCGAGGTGGGCTGGACGCTGGTGGTGCTGTTTCGGAGCTGCAGCGCGGTGGTGCCCGTGCGCTTGTCCACCACCTCCAGGAAGTCCGCGAGGGTGGTGCGCTCCACGGTGCCACTGCTCGCCTGGGCCTCGATGTTCTTCTTGGCCAGAGCGTCCCGGCCGCGCACGTCCACCTTGCCCACTCGGCGACCCAGCTCCGACTCGACGTTGACCGAGAGGATGTCGCCCCGGCCTGCGTCGGCGTACCACCACAGCACATGGGTGGGCGCGGCGGCCTGGTTGCGCGGGCCGAAGGTGAGGCCCCTGTCGTCGACGTGGAACTGGAACTCCTCCCGTGCGGCCATGCGCCGGAGAAAGCGCGCATCCGTCTCCCCGGCCTGGTGGATGGTGTCGAAGGACTCTCCGGTGTCCTCGACGTGGACGGAGTCCTCTTCGTAGCCGTACTCGGCGGCCACCTCGCGCACTACCTGGGCGCGCGTCTTGCCCTTCCAGGCGCGTGTCTTCGCTTCGCGGTGCATAAGGGTGGAGAGCGCCTGGCCCTCGACGGTGAGCACCTGGAAGCCCTTCAACTTCTTCACCACCACCCGCCGAGGCGGCGCCATGAGCCCCGGGTAGCCCCAGGACACCTCCAGCACCGCGCCGCTCACCAGCTCCGCCTTATCGAAGAGTGCCAGGTCGAAGTTGTCCAACTGGAGGGACAGCTTGTCGGCCTTCGTCGCGCTGTCCTCGAAGGTGAGGCCGAGGACGCGCCCCTCAAGGGAGAGGGGCTCACCGCTGCGAGCCTTCTCGTGTGCCAGCAGCGTGAGGCGCACGCCAGGCGCGCTCCTGTCGAGGGGCCGTGTCATTCGCTGGCCCTCCGCCGCTGCTCGCTGAGGATGACGTCGGTGAGGACGCGCAGCGAAGGAACGAAGAGGCGCCGCCCGGCCTCCAACTCCAGGGTGGGGTCCACGATGGGTTCGGGCTGAAAATCAGCAAGGACCCACCAGAAGCCGCAGGCGCGCGGCAGGGGCGCGAAGTAGCGGCCGGCAAGACCCGAGAGGGAGTCGCCCTCGGCGACGAGGTGAACGCGGGTGTCTGCGTGTGGCTGGAAGCCGTAGGGGACTCTCTCGCTGAGGAAGAGGTGGCCCACCTCGTCCCGCAGGCCGAGGGAGAAGGAGTAGCGACTGCCAGCGTGAGGGGCCACTACGGCGCCTCCTGGCGGAGCTGCTCGGAAGTGACGCGGGTGTCCAGCACCTCCTCGAAGGTGACGGTGGCGGTGTAGACGAGGACGCGGCCGTCCACGGCCAACTGGCGGTACTGGAACTCCACGCTGGTGACGACACACTCCACCGTGAGGAGGCCTGGCCAGAGGACGAGGACCCGCGGTGGTGCCGTCGCCAGCACACCCTCGGTACCCGCCGGAGGCACGGTGAGGGCGCGCAGGAAGCCGCGGAACGCCATGATGTTGGACGTGTCGGCCTGCTGGGTGGCGGAGAAGGCGTCCAGGTAGAACTCCACGCCCGCGAGCTGCCGGTTGGAGGTGCCCTGGAACTGGAGCACCTGGTGGGAGAGGCCCGGCACGGCCAAGCGGCTCCAGTTCACCTGGAGCTTCTCGGTGAGCTGCGTGGGGTTGAAGAGGCACCCCATGGCCTCGCCGGTGAGGATATTCACGAGGAGGCAGCGAGGAGGACGGGCGAGGCCGGCAGCGATGGACACGTGGGGCCTGGCTTTCAGTAAGACGGCATGGGCGAGAAGGCGCGGGAGGCGGCGTCCCTCTCGGCGCGCGCTGTGGCCTGGGCAAGCACCTCTCCGTCCACCTGGACACTCACGAGGACGGGGGCGCTTGGAGGCGAGGCTGGCTGCGAGGAGAGCACCTCGGCCTGGGGCAGCGAGGCCTGGAGGGCCGCCACCGCAGGCATGGACGAGGACTCCAGGGGCCAGTCCACGGACGAGGTGGGAGAAGCGCTGGTGACGACGGACGTGGGTGTGGTGGCGCTGCCGGTGGAGTCCTCGAGGCCGAAGGCGACGGACAAGTCCCGGTGGAGGCCCAGCCGAGCTGACCGCAGGGCTTGCTGGAGGCCGGTGTCCGTGCCGAAGAGGCTCGCCACGGCGTCCACGACACCGAGGATGGCACCCACCAACTCCAGGAGGACGCCGGAGATGGCGTCGACCGTGCCGAAGACGATGAGCCTCATCCCCTTCCATGCCTCGGCCCAGTCGCCGGTAAGGATGCCACTGAGCGTCATCACCATGCCCCAGAAGACGTCGACGATGCCGGAGAAGGCCGCCAGGGCCGCGTTGAGGACGCCCCCCACCACGGACACCGTGAGAGAAACGGCGGACACCAACACGCCCACGACGGTGGCGATGTTGCCGATGGCGAACCCGATGGCTTCCCCCATGAGTGCCCACCCACTGCTGCCCTGCTGCAAGGCGGAGTTGGTGCCCAAGAGGCCAGAGAGCGCGCCTCCGAGGACGCGGCCCAGGTGCGCCAAGCTGCCCAGGAGGACGTCGACGCCGGCCTTCATGTAGCCCCACTGCCCGGCTAGGCCTTCCACCACCTCCGCGGCGGCCGTCATGCCGAGGACGACGAAGTCGAAGACGCGGGCGAGGGCGCGGCCCACCGTGGCCCCCGCGTCGCCGAAGGCCGCGAACTTCGCGGCGGCTGTGGCCGCGTCGTCCCTCCCGGAGAGGAAGCCCAGCGCTGCGCCCACCCGCCCCAGCGTCGCCTGGAAGGCGTCGAGGGTGGGGCGCGCGGCTTCCAGGCCAGAGGAGAAGCCATCGGCGATGCCGGAGAAGAAGCTGTGGAGGCGATGGCCCCACAGGTAGAGGTTGATGAGGAAGTCCTTCAGGCCGGCGTTCTCCGCCCGGCCGAGTTCCTCCCGCACCGCGCCGGAGAAGCCTCCGTCCTCGAAGAGCTGGACGAGGCCGCGGAAGGCGAGCGTCACCTGCTCCTGCACACGCCGTGCGAAGTCGCCCAGGCCCCCGAGGTTGTGACGGAAGGCGTAGGCGAGGCCGGCCACGGCGACGCCCAGGAGAACGACAGCGCCCACGGCCGGAAGCACCGTGGCCAGGAGGCCGCCCAGGGTGAGGCCCAGCACCTTGAGGCCCACCACCATCAGCGCCAGGCCCACCTTCGCGGCGATGACGGCGCCGACGAGAGTCAGCAGGGCACCCGCTCCGAGCGCGAAGGCTGCGAAGGCGCGCTTCACCGGGCCGGGCAACGCCTGGAAGACACCCAGCACCTGCTGCACCGCGCTGGCGACGAGGGTGACGAGGGGCTTCAAGACTTGGGAGAAGGGCTCCCCGAGGACGATGGCCAGTGTCTCCAGGTTGCCGGACAGCAGAGTCTTCTGGCCCTCGAAGGTGTCCAGCATCTGCTCGCGGAACTTTGTGGCCGTGCCGCCCGCGTTCTCGAACTCATCGCGCAGGTGCTTGAGGGCCGCGGCACCGCGGACGACTTCGCCCGTGTCCTTGCGGATGCCGTTGGAGAACTGCGTGAGGATGGCATTCACACCGCCGAGTGCTTCGCGGCCGAAAGCCTTCAGGAGGAAGGCGCTGCGCTGCGCCGCCGTCATGCGCTCGAGGGCGGGGGACATCTCGTTGAGGATGCCGAGGAAGCTGAGGAAGTTGCCTTTGGAGTCGGTGACGGCGACGCCCAGGCCGCGCAGGTGCTTCTGCACCTGTGGATCCGCCATTCGCTCCATGGCGACTGCCACGGCGGTGGATGCGCGCTCCACGCCGGGGACGACGTTCTTGACAAGGCCCAAGGCGATGAGCGTCTCTGGCAGGGACTGGTTGAGCGCCTGTGCGCCGCGCGCAGCGGTGCCGAGGGCCAGGGGCAACTCGTTCGCGCTCAAGGCGAAGACGTTGACGGCCTGGAGCATCTGGTCGACGGAGAGGGCGGCCTTGTCGGTGGAGATGCCGAAGGCCTTCATGGCCTGGGAGGCGAGGCCTGCCGCCCCCTGGGGTGTCAGCTCTCCTAGCGAGCCACCCGCAAGGTCCAACACCGGCAGCAGCAGCTTCATTGCCTCCGCTGCTGTGAAGCCGGCCTGGGTGAGTTCGCGCAGCCCCAGTACGGACTCGGTAGGGGTGAACTGCGTGGCGAGGCTTGCCTTGATGGCCGCGTCACGGAGCTGACCAAGCACCTCGGCCGAGGCGCCAGAGACAGCGGCCACGCCCGCCACGGCCTGCTCGAACTGTCCGGCGGTGTTGGCCAGGGACAACGACGCGCCAATGGTGACGGCGCCCGCCGAGAAGAGGGCCATGGCGACGCCGAGCCGCTGGAATGCGCCCTCAATGCGCGCGGTGCCCAACCCCACACGCCTGTCCAGGCGCGTGAAGTTGACCTCGAGCTGGGTGAAAACGCCGGAGGCCAAGTCTCTCGCGGTGAAGACGAAGCCCAGTCCGAGGTTGTTGAGCACGCGCTACCTCCGCTTCGCGGCCTTCTCCAAGGCCTTCGCCTCGCGACTGCGTTGCTGGCCGATGCGCTCGAGGAGCCAGTCCCTGTCCGAGGTGGGCAGCTCCAATGCGTCGCCGAGGGGAGCTGCGAGGCCGCTGCCGCCGTGCTGGTGCCAGCACAGGTTGAAGAGGCCCTCGCGCCACGTCTCCAGCGTCACGCCGGGGAAGAGGTGGAGCGCTCCCGGCGCCTCGCTGTCCGCTGCGTCCCCGGGAGGAAGAAGCCCCGGTCGAAAGGGAGCTCCACCTCCTGGCGCATGAAGCACTCGGGGCACTCGACTTCGAGCGTCGTGTCCACGCCGCAGTCGACGGCGTCAAACTCGTCGACGAGGTAGTCGGCGTCGCGCAGCGTGAGGTCCTCGAGGAAGCGGCGCTTGTCGCGCGCATCCACGCCGTCAACGTCCAGCACCCGGTAGGCGAGGACGGAGGACAGCAGCTTCTCAGGCGCCGCGCGCTGGAGCTGCGGCAGCCGCTGCTCGTCCTCTCCCGTCAACAGCCTGAAGCGCACGCGCTTTCCGGCGTCGGGCAGCGTCGTCTCGAAGCGGTTGCCAGCCGTGAAGGCCGCGCGGCTGGCGTCCGAGAGGGCGCGCACCGGGAGCTGCGTCAAGTCCAGCTCCCAGTCGATGCGGGCTCGGCAGGAGGCAGCCTGACAGGGGACGGCGAAGACGTACTCGGGGCCGTAGGTGAGGACGCGCACCTGAAGGAGAGCGAAGAAGCGGTCTCCCTGCAGCACTTGGCCCCAATCCACCTTCCCATCGGCGAAGGCGTAGGGGCCCGCCTCCAGCAGATCTTCCCAACACGCGGAGAGCAACTCGTCCACCTGGCCGCCGCTCTTCGCCAGCTTCCTGTCCGCGAGGACGCGCTCTTCCCGCACTCGCATTCCCCGAATACGGCCCGTCAGCCCCGAGGGGCATGAGATGATGTCCGCCATGTCGTCCTGCCTCCGGGAAGGACAAAGGCATTGGACGGCAAATCGGGGACATCGATAGACGCAGCACCCAATCTGCGTGGGGGACTCATGAAGCCACTGGTATGGTCAGGTTCGTTTCAGATTTCAGAGCTGCTGGCGCAGTGCATGAATGACGCGCAGCCCTGGCCTCCAGCATGGCGCGGCGTGTACCTGGTCTCGCGGAACGCGTGGACGGGCTCTCCGAACTCCGAATGCCATCCGCTCTATGTGGGGAGCAACACCGGCAAGTCCCAGCGATTTTGCACGCGCATCGGCGACCTCATCGCCGACCTGCACGGCTTCTACGACGGTGGGACGGGGCACCACAGCGGTGGGCAGACGCTCTGGAAATGGTGCCGTGACAACAAGGTGCACCCTGGGGCGCTCTATCTGGGCTGGGGAACGAGCGAGGACTTCTGTGCTCGCTGCGCCGAAGTCACGACCGTAGTGAAGTTCGTCAGCTCATGGGCGGAGCGGGCGCCCCTGTTGAATGGGAATCGCCCGCCCGCGTGCAGAGCCCATGGATGCTACGTCGGTGACTGAGGCCTACTTGGCCAGCTCAAAGAAGTCGTAGGTGAGGGTGACGGACTCGATGACGTTCTCGTCCGACTCGTTGTCCCACTCACCCGCGACGAACTTTACCGGCCAGGCGCGGGAGAGGCTCCACCGGCGCAGCGTGGTGCCGTCCCTGTCTTGCTGGACGATGTCGAGGTTGCGCTTGTAGAGGCTGTCCGGCAGGCCCAGGCCGCTGGTGGTGTGAACGACGTCCTGGAACCAGTCGAAGAGTTCGTGATCCTGCGTGGCGCCGCGCTCGAGGGTGACGTCGGAGAAGGTGAGGCGCCCCGGGGACTTGTTGGGGATGAGGCTGCCGCCCTCGAAGTATTGGACGTTGGCGACCTCGACGGACAACTCGCTGCACTTCTGGAAACCGGAGTGCCCGAGGCCGTCAGCCTCACAGAGGAACTTGAAGCGCTTATGGAAGCTGCGCGGCTGTCCGATGATGGCCATGGCCAGTCTCCTTAGAGGCCCGCCGAGGCCAGCTCGGCTTCGAGGGCGCGGGTGTCCTGGGCGATGCGCAGGACGATGAACTCGGCCGGCTTGTTGGTGGCGAGCCCGATGCGCGCCACCAGTTTGCCGGCGAAGACCACGGACGGCGGATTGAGCGCGTCCGAGACGTCGACGAAGAAGGCCTTGGCGGGCTCCTGGCTGCGGAAGGCGCCGTTCTTCATCTGTGCGAGGAGGAAGGCGGCAATGGACCGCCGCACCTGGGCGCGCAGCCCCTCGGTGTTGTTGCGGTGCCGGGCGAATTGCAGCCCCGACTTGAGGCTGCGCTCTATGAAGGACCCCCCGCGCCGCTCGGCGACGTAGGGGAAGTTCCCGCTGGCCTTCAGCGTGCGGCTGCCGTCGATGAAGCGCGGCAGGCCGGGCCCGGTGGTGAGAGGGTTGATGCGGCGGGGGTAGACGATGTCCCGCTTCTTCTCTTCGAGGCACTCCTTGGACTCGAAGCCCAGGACGCCGAACATGCGGCCGGCCTCGATGCCCGCGGGAGCCTCATACACACCACCGGGGCGCGCGCCGTCGTTGCGCGCGAAGACGCCAGCAATGATGCCGGAGGGCGGGACGACGAGCTGCTCCAGGTTGCCGAAGACGCCGCGGGCGGGGTTGAGCACCTTGACGCGGGGCCAGTAGAGGGCCGCGTGCTCAGAGAGCCCTTCGAGGGCGGCCTCCTGCGAGACGTAGGAGACGATGTCCGTGGCGCTGTAGCCCGCGGGCGAGTCGAGGA
>NZ_JABXEM010000355.1:0-9400 GCF_013372595.1 Myxococcus sp. AM011 | reverse complement strand
GTGGCGGACATGAGGGGGCGGGCGCTGGACAGTCCGGCGGAGCCGGAGCTCTATGCGCCGCTGGGGCAGACGCCGTGGCCGGCGACGACGCTGCTGGTGCGCAGCAAGCTGCCGATGGAGACCGTGGCGGCGGCGGCGAAAGCGGAGCTGCTGCAGTTGGACTCGCAGTTGTCGATGCGCAAGCCGACGACGCTGGAGGCGAACCTGGAGCGCTCGGTGGCGAACCGGAACTTCCAGCGGGTGTTGTTCCTGGCCTTCGCGGCGTCGGCGGTGGCGCTGGCCTCGCTGGGTATCTACGGGTTGATGGCGTACAGCGTGGCGCAGCGCAAGCGGGAGCTGGGCATCCGGCTGGCATTGGGAGCGATGCCGTCGGACGTGGTGCGGCTGGTGATGAGGCAGGCGCTGCGGATGTGCGCGCTGGGGTTGGGCGTGGGCTTGCTGCTGGCGCTGGCCTTGTCCCAGGTGTTGGAGGGGATGTTGTACGACGTGAGCGCGACGGACCCGTTGACCTTCCTGGCGGTGCCCGTGCTCCTGCTCACCGTGGTGGTGCTGGCCAGCTGGCTGCCCGCGCGCAAGGCGTCGAAGGTGTCACCTGGCGTGGCGATGTCCGCGGACTGAGGGCCTGACGCTCGCCCACTCCCACGTCGGGAGTGGGCGAACGCCATCCGCCCAGCCAGTACGCACGACCGCCACTGCGAAGGGCGCGGGTTAGCAACTCTTCGAAGGAGGAGGCGATGCGCTTCGTTTCGGGGAACGTCACATTTCTTCTTGTTGCGGCTCAACGAATGCGGTGCAACTCCGTCCCAGAGAGAGCTGCGAACGCCTGACTCCGCAGCACTCAACTCGTTGGCGACTGCTCCAGTCGTTACGGCGAGATCGCCTTGTAGTCTACTCGGTCACCCATGACTGCCCAATCAGTGACCACACCACAGAGGATGGAGGTCAGGACCAATCCAGCGTTCCTGAAGGTAGTCATGACCGCGTCCCTCAGATTTTCGGCCGTCCAGTGTTCAGGGATGGTTCCCATGACCGTGGTGTTGGGGAGAAAAACGGTCATGTTCGGCGTTGCTACGGTGAAGCCCGCCTTCCCCAGAATGCTATAGGCGGTCTTGTAGTCATCGCTGGTTTGAGGTCTCAAATCAAATGTAATGACTGCACCCTTTGCCATGGCACCACCTCTTTCGTGTCAGCAGCACACTTCGTTCTTCCTGTGAACTATTCATCAAGGAACTTGCACACCTTCTCCTGGCCCATCACACGAAAAAGAGAGGATGAGATCACTGCCCGGGGATTAGTACCTCGCAGCGTGTTCGCCAACGAGACCTCCCTTGGTCATCTTGACTTGGAGGTACTGATCCCTGCGGTGTTCGAACGCTCCCTTCAAACTGCGGTGAATCTCCTGGGCGACGTCTTGTGGCTTGTAATCTCCATCTGCCCTACCCTGAATGGTCAGGATGTGGTTTGCATATTGGAGAGCTCCCTCGGGGTACTTCTTCTTGATGAAGTCCCGTGTGACCGCCTCTTCTTTTTGAAAGTCCTCCTGCGAGCGCACGCCGTATTTCAGTGCGAGTTCGTCGTCCGGGATGATGGGGCGGGCGAATCTGTTCTTGGTGTCGACCTCGAAGAAGGCCCCTCGCTCACCATTCGCGGGATGGGTCCAGGTAAAGCTGACCATGTACAGGTTGGTTGCGACTTCTTTGGCTACCCAGCCCGTCACCACAATTTCGCCTCGTAGCTCTCCCAGGCGCGACTGAATCATGCTGTCGAGCCGAACCGCATGGGAGTTGTCCAGATAGCGATTAACCATGGAAGCAAAATCTTCAACACCTGTTTGCACGCTCTGTTTCGCCAATGCGATTGCCAGCTCCTCGCCCGTCGGCTGGATTGGCCGAATCGCACGGTATCCAAGGACGAGTGAGCCAAGCACTACGAGGGCAACGAGTATGGAGTTGACGAGCGTCTTGGTGGCGGAGATGCCAATAGACTTGATTCCTTCAGACATGGGTCCCCCAGCAGGTGGCGCCGTGACAGCAGATGCACGGTACATCGGCAGTCGGGCATCCGCGCTCCCTCCACAGAGGTATTGCGCTCGACGCATCGGGACGATGGGAGCCCAGTTGGGAGTAGCGGACGGCACCATAATGAGCGATGCGGGCTATTGACGAAACCCCGTGCGCCAAGAGCCGGACCGGCGCAGCAGGGATTCATCTCCAGCGGACACACAAGGGGCCCACGACCTGAACACCGGGCACGTGGGCCCCTCTCGCAAACGACGGCGCGACGTGACGCCTCACCAGACCTGCACGGGAGCGGCCCGGATGAGCGACAGCCCGGTGCCGAGCTGTCCATAGGTGCTGCTGCCCCAGGACCAGACGCTCCGGTCCGCGAGGATGGCGTGGGAATGGTCTCCTCCGGCGGAGACCGCCACGGCCGTCCCGAGCGGGCTCACTCGCGCGGGCAGCAGCTTCGACGTCGACGGGACGCCATCTCCCAGTTGACCCTGGTCATTGCGTCCCCACGCCCAGACCAGTCCTCCCACTGTGATTGCGAGATTGTGCTGCACGCCCGCTGAGAGCGACACCACTCCGGTCAGCACCTTCGTCTGCACGGGCGTGAGCTTGTTGACCGTGGTGTTGTCCCCCAGGTTTCCGTAGGCGTTATTGCCCCACCCCCACACCGTCCCGTCTGACTTCAATGCCAGGGAATGGCCATTGCCGGCCCCGATGGCGGTGACGCCCGTGAGCCCCAGCACCTGGGCGGGCAGCGACCGCGCTGTCGTGGAGTTGATCCCCAACTGGCCATAGGCATTGTGTCCCCACCCCCACACCGTCCCGTCCGCCCTCAAGGCCAGCGAGAACGAGTTTCCCGCCGCGATGGCCATCACCTGCGTCAGCCCCACCACCTGGACAGGCTGGGAGCGCAGGGTTTGTGTCCCATCGCCGACCTCTCCATATCCATTGCCCCCCCAGGCCCACACCGTCCCATCCTCCGCCAGGGCCATGCTGTGAGCGGCCCCCGTGGAGACGGAGAGAAACCTGACCGTGGACAGCACCTGGACGGGGGTGTTGCGTTGGGTCCGCGTCCCATCTCCCAACGCGCCGTTCGAGTTGGACCCCCAGGCCCACGCCGTTCCGTCTGACTTCAGCGCCAGCGCATGGTTGTACGCCATGGAGACCGCCAGCATCCCCGTCAGCCCGGACACCTCGATGGGCTCCGGCCGGGTGATGATGCTCCCGTCTCCCAACTGCCCCCAGACGTTCATGCCCCAGGCCTGGACCCTGCCGTCCGGAGTCAGCCCCAGCGCGACCTGGGAGGCCGCGGCCACCCCACGCGAGCGGAGAATCAAAGAAGGAACGGGGCTCGCCTTCCGGTCGGTCACCCCATCACCAATCTGTCCGGAGTAGTTGTACCCCCAGGACCACAGCGTCCCGTCGTCCTTCACCACCAGGGCATGACTCCCGCCAGCCACCAGGGACCGGACCGTGGACAGGCCAGGAACCTGCGCGGGCAGCGACCGCGCTGGTCCGCTGCCTCCACTCAGTTGGCCGGAGCCGTTGTACCCCCAGGTCCACACCGTCCCATCCGCCGTGAGCGCCGTGGAATACATCCCATTCGCTGACACGGCGACCACGCCCGAGAGTCCTACCACCGGAGCAGGTGTCATCCTCGAAGCGACGGTGCCGTCTCCCAACTGCCCGTAATCGTTGTTGCCCCAGGCCCAGACCGTCCCATCCGCCTTCAGCGCCAGGGAGTGGCTGTTGCCACCCGAGACACCCACCACGTCCGAGAGCCCCAGCACCTGCATCGGAGACAGGAGCCCCATTCCCGTCGGCTCCTCGGGGTCCAACTCCATCCACGATGTACTGTTGTGGCCCCACGTCCAAACGGTGCCGTCGGACTTCAAGGCCAGCGAATGCGCTTCGCCCGCGGCGAGCGAGACGATGTTCAACAACCCTGGGATTCGGGTGGGCACGGTCCGATTGAGGCCTGTGCCATCTCCGAGTTGGCCGATGGAGTTCGAGCCCCAGGCCCACACCGTGCCATCCGCCTTCAGCGCCAGCGCATGACGGAATCCGGTGGCCACGGCCGTGGCCACCAGCCCGCCATGCACCTGGACTGGGAGAAATCGCGCGGTCGTCGTCCCATCCCCGATGGAGCCGTAGGTGTTGGAGCCCCAGGCCCACACCGTGCCGTCTTCCCTGAGGACCACCGAGTGCAGTCCTCCGGCGGCGACAGAGCCCACCAGAGGCAGCCCCGGGAGCGTGACCTTGAGCGGAGCCCAGCGCGACACGGTCGTCCCATCGCCCAACTGCGCATACGTATTGCCGCCCCAGGACCAGGCGGCGCCATCCGCCTTCACCGCCAGGGAGTGATACTGCCCTCCCGAGGCCTCGACTCGCTCCAGCCACGCGCGCGTCGCCACGGGCACCGACTTCATCAGATACGTCCCGTCGCCCACCTGACCGTCGGTGTTCGAGCCCCAGGCCCAGACCTCTCCACTCGCCTTCACCGCCACCGAGTGCTGTCCGCCGCCCGCTGACACACCCCGGACCTGCGTGAGTCCTGGCACCTGCACGGGCGACAGCCGCTGGAGCATGCCTCCATCTCCCAGCTGCGACCGCGCGTTGCTCCCCCACGCCCACACCGTCCCATCGCCCTTCAGCGCCACGGTGTGCTGCCCGCCGCCCACCACCGCCTCGACTCCGCTCAACGCCGGAATCTGCGTGGGGACCAGAGTCACCGCGGTGGAGCCCAGGCCGAGCTGCCCTTCGTCGTTCTTGCCCCAGGTCCACACCGTCCCATCCACCTTCAACGCCACCGTGTGCGAGCCCCCACCCGACACCGACGTCAGGCCCGTCGGGCCCGGCAGCATGGCGGGCAGCGTGCGGCCCGTGAGGTCACCCGTCCCGAGCTGCCCGTCCGCGTTGCCACCCCAGGACCACACCCGCCCATCCGCCGTCAGCGCCAGGGAGTGGACGTTGCCCGCGGAGATGGCCATCACTCCAGTCAGCCCCTGCACCTGCACGGGGGACACGCGTCGCGTCGTCGTCCCGTCTCCCAGCTGCCCCGTCGCGTTGTTGCCCCAGGCCCACACCGTCCCGTCCGACTTCAAGACCAGGGAGTGGGAGAAGCCCGCGGCGATGGCCACGGCATTCGCCAGTCCTGGCACCGGCACGGGCACCGGACGCGAAGTCGTCGTCCCATCTCCAAGCTGTCCATTCAGGTTGTTGCCCCAGGACCACACCGTCCCATCCGACTTCAACGCCAGCGAATGCAGCTCACCCGCCCCGAGCGCCCGGATGTCGAACAAGCGCCACACCCGCACGGGGAACGGACGCGCGCGCGTCGTGCCATTGCCCAGTTGTCCAAAGGTATTGCCACCCCAGGACCACACCGTCCCATCCGAGCGCAGGGCCAGGGAGTGGTTGCGCCCCGCCAGCACCGTTCCCTGACGGGAGAAGCCTTCCGCGGCGCGCGCGGTGCCGGGCTCGGGTGCCGCTTCGACAGGCTCGCTCCCCGAGCAGCCCCCCAGCCACAGCGCGCACAGCAACCCGCACCACGCCGCGATGCCAGACATCCGTCTCGTGCCACGATTCATGTGTGATTCCCCCTCTTCAAACAGCTCGGGAACCAATCACCCGTGACGACGAAGAACAAGCCCCTGAATGTCTTTCACGACCCCCACGGGCGTGAATGACGTCTCGGGGCCCGGCTGACACCAGTGTCTCGCTTGCATCCAGACGCTAGGTCCTCGCAGACCTCGTTGAATCGGCGAATGAAGGCAGCGGGAGGGGTGCCGGGTGCTCTACTTGCGGGGTCCTTCCTCATCGGGATGGATGATGGAGGGGCTCCGCTTCACCGCGGCGCGCGCCCAGAGGAAAGCGGCTCCTCCTGCCGCCAGGAGCGCCCCGACAACGCCTGCCACGAGCCAACGGGTGGACTGCGACATGAGACACCTCCGAGCACCAGCATGGCCGGGCGGACTGGCCCGCCGGACGCCATCCTCTCCGGACAGGATACTTCCTCCCAGGCCTCGTGCAGGCCACACCACGACGTCCCTTTGTGCCCCTGGTGAGAGTGGCTCCAGGGAGGGGGGCTCCCCCCGCAGGCAACGGTAGGCCCTGCACCGACCTGGAGGAACCAGCGTTCCCTCGGGCTCCAGTCCTGGCGACAGCGGTTCACCCTCGGGTCGTCATCTTCCAGTCAAACCACGCCCACCTCCGTGCCGTCTCCCCTTGGAGTCGCCACGGTGGGAAGGAGTTTTCCCATCCCCACCGGGCATACGCCTTGCTGTCTTTCTGGCAGCAGCGAGATGCCGGGAGGGTGCATGCACGGCGGGTGGCGATGGGCGACGGCAGTGGGCATGGCGGTGTTCCTCGGCGCATGCGGCGAGTCGTCGGGCAAGGATGACGTCGACTCGCCGGATGGCCCTGGCCCCTGGCCCCTGGACGCGGTGAAGGACTACGCGACGGCGTTTGGCATTGGCGCGGGTGTCCGGAGCATCGGCGTCGACGAGGGGCACAACATCTGGCTGCTGAAGGGCGCGGAGATTGGCGTGCTGCGTCCCGGCGACACGGCGCCCACGTGGACGCGTGGCGTGGGACAGGCTGCGGAGGGCTTCGGGCGGGACAAGAAGGCGCTCGGCTCCACCGTCATCTGCGGGGGCGAGGCGGGGCGCGCCTACGTGGGCTACCACACCTACGAACTGCAGCCGGAGGTCCCGGACAAGCCCCACGCATACATCCCCGTGGAAGGAGAGCCCCACTACACCGCGGAGCGCTTCGCGGAGTACCAGAAGGGCGACCTGGACGCGGTGCGCCTGGAGTCCGACGGCCAGGTGGTGCTGGAGGAGCACCTGTGGCGCAGCGCGGGAGTGTCCGGCGGGCAGCAGCAGCTCGGCATCCGCAACACCAATGATTTCCACTACGACGAGGACCGCTCGGTGCTCGCCTGCCAGCGGGTGATGCGCGGCAGGGACCGGGGAGATGTCTACATCGGCACCAACCACGGCGTGACGTTGGTTCGCGGCCTCACATACAACAGCCACCGCCATGCGGCCTGGTATCTGGAGACACCGCGCGCGGACGGCAGCGTGTCCCAGTCGCTTCAGGCGGGCTTCAATTGGGGACTCGGCATCGGGGCCGGCGGTGAAGTGCTCGTGGCCAATGACTGGCTGGTGGGCATCCTCGAGCCGAACGGAGTGCTGGAGGACTTCGACAAGGAGCGCACCTGGGAGGGCCCGGTGCCCTGGAGCTACAAGGGGCACAACTCGCAACTCAACAGCCTGGAGGCCTTCGACCACTGGCGCGCGATTGCTCGCACGAAGGCGGGGACCACCTGGGTGGGCAGCCGTGACTTCGGCCTGTGGCGCATGGAACAGACGGACCGCTCCAGCGCGAACTATACGCGCATCACCACCCTGCCCTCCGACAACGTGACGGCGCTGGCGGCCACCGACGAGGGCATCGTCTACGTGGGCACCGACGACCAGGGCCTGTGGCGCATCGAGCGGGACGGAGAGACGCTCACTCGCGTGGACTCCGTGAATGGAAAGCAGGTGCTCCAGCTCGTGTATGACCCCACCGTGGCACCGGCCATGCTCTATGTCCTGACCGACACAGGGCTCACCGTGCTGCGGGAGTAACATCATCGACGGTGGCCCTGAGTCTGGCATCAACATGGACGCGCCCGTGCGATTCCGCGGGTGGGGTGGTGGTGATGGGACGTCTCCGCGCGACAGACCGCACAGGGGCGGAGTCGACCCGAGTCCCGAGTGCCACCGCCAGTCGGGCGCGCCCCTGTGGCCTTCCGGAAGCTCCGCGCGTACGGGGTGAGCTCCGAGCGGTGTCTGGATGGACTTGCGCGTAACGCACCATGCGAAGGAGAGAAGGGGAAAGGGGTTGCGGGCGGGTGTCGTCATGCGGCGTGGACACGGCTGGCGCCCCCGCGAGAGACTGCTCCGTGCCCCGAATGCCCATGCAGGATGTATCCCCTACTCCAGGGGTAGTGCGCCTTCGTGAGCAGCGATACCGACGGCATTTCCTCCGCGAGGACGGGCGGCAATTCGCCATCGTGCTGGGCGCGATGGGGGTGACCTTTGCCGTGACAGTGGGCAACGACTTCTCCCAGCTTCAGGGGGCCTGGCTGACTGTCTCCGTCTCCTCGCGAGCCCTGCTCCTCGTGGCTGCTGGGGTGGGGCTGGTCCTCCTGCGCCGCGCCCGGTCGCCCCGGCAGATGGATCAAACCGTCCAACTCGGGCTCGCCGCGATGGTGCTCTTCGGGTCCGTCGTCCATCTGTCGAAGCTGTCGACGGGACATATCCAAGGCCCCGTCATCGCCTGCGCCACCCTCATCTGCTGTTTCTCCTTTGCGATGCGAGGCCCCCTGCTCCCGCGGTCCATCGCCGGCGGTGTGTTCGTGCTTGGGGGGGTGGTGCTCGTCACCCTGGCAGGTCCCCAGGCGGCGATGGACACCCAAGGGCGCGTTGCGACCGCGCTCGCGCTCGCCACCCTGAACATCGTCGGCAGCCTCTCGGCCAGCTCGTTCGAGCAGCAGCGGCGCAAGCGCTTCGAGGCGGAGCGGCGGGAGCGGCAGGCGCGCCACGAACTGTCTGTCAAACTGCGCGAGCTCGCTGTGGAGAAAGAGCGCGCCGAGGCGATGTCGCACGCCCGCGCCGCGTTCCTCGCGGCGATGAGCCACGAGTTCCGCACGCCCATGAACGCGGTGATCGGCCTCTCTGACCTGGTCCTCGACACGTCGCTCAGCCTCGAGAGCCGGGCCCACGTGCGCACCATCAATGACAGTGCCCGAGCGCTGCTCCGGCTCCTTGAGGAAATCCTCGACTTCGCGAAGATCGACGCGCAGAAGCTCATCCTGTCGCATGCCCCCTTCGAGCTCCGAAAGCTCGCTGCCTCGGTCATCGACATGCTGCGGCCCGCGGCCAGGACCCGGTCGGTCGAGCTGTCATTGGAGCAGGGTCCCGACGTGCCGGCGCATGTCGTCGGCGATGATGCGCGCCTGCGGCAGGTGCTGGTGAACCTCACCTCCAACGCCATCAAGTTCACCGAGCGCGGCACGGTCCGTCTCCGAATCACCGCGCTCCCGCCAGGCCTGGAGCACGCGGCCGGGGACATGATTGAGTTCCGGGTCGAAGACACGGGCATCGGCATCTCGCCCGACGTGCTCGCGCGCCTGTTCCGGCCCTTCACACAGGCCGACTCCAGCATCACACGCCGCCACGACGGCACGGGGCTCGGACTGGCCATCAGCAAGCAGATCATCGCGGCGATGGGCGGTGACATCCTCGTCGAGAGCGAGCCCGGGCGTGGCTCGGTGTTCTCCTTCGCGCTCCAGCTCGCGGCCGCGGCCGCGAGCTGGAGCGCGAAGGAGAACACCGAGC